>JBOGLL010000214.1:0-4553 GCA_050746065.1 Terriglobales bacterium
GTGGAGCACGATGACCTGGACGTGCCTACGTTTATCCGCAGAAGGGGAGAGGCCAGGTGAGGCAGCGGTCCATGCTGCCTGCGGCCGGCTCAACACTGGGACAGTCGGGTCACAGAGTAGCCTGATACTGCTCCCACTGTTTGCGCAGGTCTTCCATGAGGGTGCGAAATTCGGGATCGTCGCGTAAGGCCGCGAGGTGGGGGTCATCCTTGAACAGCGGGTAACAGGGAAAACCTTCCTCGGTAGACCGGCGGAGCCAATGCAGGGCCTGGGCGTGGTTCCCCATTTGCGCGTAGGCCAGGGCGATATTGTACTGAGCGTGATGAAAGTGCGACTTACCCTCGCCCCGCTGCACAGCCAGCCGGATCTGCTGTTCCGCCTGTTGTCGCTTGCCCGTCCCCGCTAACAGCAGGGCCCGAGTGCTGAGTACGTCTTCGCTGGTGGGCGATTTGGCGCTGAGCCTGGCCGCATACGCCAAGGCTTCCTCTTTCCTTCCCAGGTACCACAGCACCAACGCCTTCTGCCAGTTGGGCCCGATGGAAGTCCTCTCGAAGCCCGCCAGCGCTTCCGCATACTTGTGCTGGTAAAGATAAACGCGGGGAATTCGATAGGCCGCATCCGTGTTGCGCGGGTCGAGCGCCAGTGCCCGGTGGAGATGCTCCAACGATTTCTCCAGCAGACCGATGTGCAGGTAGACCGAACCCAAGGCAAAGTGCGCCTCGGAAAGGTTAGGGTTCAGCGTGAGGGCGCGGCGGTATTCCGCGATGGCGCGCTCGTGCGGGAAGCGGTGCGGCAACGTCCACAGCATATGGCCGCGCATCACGTAGGCTTCGGCGAGGTTGGGATCGAGGGAAAGGGCCTTCTCCGCCAGAACGTAGGCTTTTTCTTCCCAGCGTGGGTCCGGGTCCACATGGAAGAACCGGCCGTGATAGATGCTGGCCAGACCGACGTATGCCTGGGCGAACTCGGGGTCGAGGTGGATCGCTCGCTCGAAGGCTGCGATCGCCGTTTCCTGCTGTTCCGGCTTTTGCGAGGGATTGAGCAAGGGGCGTGCGAACTGCCCCTCCAGGTGGAACCTGCCCTGGAGGTAGGCTTCATAGGCCTCGGGATTCACCCGCCGGGACGTACTGAGTTGCGCCTGCTCTCCAGGCGTTACCTGAATGCGAATCTCCTGGGCGATGGATTCCGCCACGTCTCCCTGCAGTGCCAACACGTCGCGCAAGTCGCGTTCGTAACTCTGCGCCCACAAATGCCGGTCGCTGGCCGCCTCGATTAACTGCGCCGTGATGCGGATGCGGTCTCCGGCCCGCATCACCGAGCCCTCTACTACCGCGTCGACGTTCAGCTCGCGGGCGATCTCCGGCAGCGGTTTGCGCGCATTCTTGTACTGCATCACCGAGGTGCGGGAGATGACGCGCAAAGCCCCGATCCGGGCCAGGTTGGCAATCAAGGCCTCGGTCATGCCGTCGGCGAAGTACTCCTGTGCAGGGTCACCGGACACGTTGTGTAGCGGCAAGACGGCAATGGACTGGATGGGCGGCGCCCCCTCCATGCTCGGGTGGTCTTGCCGGTCGAGCACCCGAGGCAACAGGAACATCGCCGCCGCGACCAGCGCCAGCGCAACGGCAGCCATAGCCGGCCAGCGACGCAGCGCAACGGTTCTCTCCACCACGCCGGAGACCGGCTGCGAGACGGTCAACCGCTCCAGGTCCACGCGCAATTCCCGGGCCGACTGGTAACGGTGCTCGGGATCCTTGTCCAACGCCTTGAGGAGGATGACTTCCAGCCCTGGTGAAATGGCGGCGCACAAGGCCCTGGGCGGCGGGGGCGCATGGTGCAGAATGGCATCGGTGAGCAGCGGGCCGCTGGTCTGTGGAAAAGGGCGGTGTGCGGTGGCCATCTCATATAGCACACACCCCGCCGCCCAGATGTCGGAGCGCGCATCCACCGCCTCGCCCCGCAACTGCTCCGGCGCCATGTAGGGCAGCGTCCCGGTTACGCCGTGGGCCTCGCTGAGACTTTGGGTGAGCGCCTGGTCGCTGACGGGCTGCAGCAGCTTGGCCAGCCCGAAATCCAGAATCTTGAACCGGCCGTCGGGCGTCAGCCGCAGGTTTCCCGGTTTTAGGTCCCGGTGGATTACTCCCTCGGCGTGCGCCGCGGCTAATCCTTCAGCCAGCTGCGTTCCGAGGCGAATAACGTTCTTTTCCGGCAACGCTCCAGCCAGCAGCTTCTGGTCGAGCGTGCTCCCTGGAATCAGTTCCATCACCAGAAAGTCCACGCCCTCCTCGGTATCAAAGTCGAATACGGTTTCAATGTTGGGGTGGTTGAGCTTGGAGAGGGTAAGCGCTTCCTTGCGGAAGCGCTTACGTGCTGGCTCATCGCCGAGCGTGCCGACGGGAAGCACCTTCACTGCCACGTCCCGGTCTAAGCGCTCATCGTGGGCGCGATAGACGACCCCCATGCCCCCGGCACCGATCTGCTCCAAGATGCGGTAATGGCCAAGAGTCTGGCTGATCATGCAGGACAACCTTCGTGGAGGACATGGTAGGACGCCCTTCCATCGCGGTCAACGACAACCTGCCCGGCTCGCAAAAGGGAGGCCGTGAGGGTATATGCCGAGCGCACCGGCTGCCTTTCTGGTAACCCCAGGCACTGCGGGGTCATGTACTTTTGGCCTGCGGAGGTCAAATTTAGGCTTGCGTTGCTGTTAACGACTCGCTTACCATCGCTCTTGCCGCACCTTCCCCCGAGTGGACGCCCTGCGTCTTTGCGGCGCACGGCAGTCTGATGAATCGGGGGTTTTCATTAGGAACCATGCGGATGAAGCTATTCTCAAACCGTGGGCGCGGCTTGCTGGCCCTGCTGCTGGCCGCCCTCTTCATCCTGCTGGATGCGGTTCCGGCACAAGCCAAGACGGCACCCGGCTCTTCCAAGAAATCTTCCACACCGACGGTGAGCGGTGGCACCAGTTCGCGCAAGCGCGTGAGCCGCAAGAAACGCACCGTTTCCCGCAGCAAGAGCTACAGCCGTCTGCACAGCCGCCGCCGGTCGCGCCGGCGTTATGAACGTTTCCGCACCAGCTCCTATGCCGAGAACGTGACCGCCGGGGACGTCACCCTGGGCGAAGATTCACTGGTGCGCGAGGCTGCCATCGAAGCCCTGGGCAACATGAACGGTACCGTGGTAGCCATCGATCCCGAGAGCGGGCGCGTGCTGGCCATGGTGAACCAGAAGCTGGCGCTGTCGGAAGGCGCGCAGCCCTGCTCGACGTTCAAGATCGCCGTGGGCCTGGCAGGAATCAACGAAGGGCTGATCACCAAGGACACCGAACTACTGCTGGGCCGCACGCGGCGCCGGCGCCAGGCCATCGTGATGAAGCTGACGGACGCCACGGCGCGCTCCGACAACCGCTATTTCCAGGTGCTCGGCAAGAAGCTGGGTTTCGAAAAAGTGAGCCACTACGCCAGTCAATTCGGACTGGGAGAACTGGCGGGCTACGGCATCGAGGGTGAACAGCCCGGGGTGTTTCCCGCGTCGGAACGAGCGGCGCGCGGCGGCGTGGGCCTGATGTGTTCGCACGGCATGGGCATCTCCATGACGGCTCTGCAACTGGGCGCTATGGTTTCGGCGTTCGCCAACGGCGGATCGCTCTACTATCTGCAGCATCCACGGACGCCGGAGGAGGCCGCCAGTTTTCAGCCACGGCTCAAGCGGCAGCTTGGGTTTGCCGCGGCCATCCCGGAGGTTTCCGAAGGGATGATGGGCGCGGTGGAATACGGCAGCGCGCACAGCCTGCGCTACGTTTTCAGCGAGGAGCCGGTATACGGCAAGACCGGTACCTGCTCCAAGGACGGGACGCGTTTCGGATGGTTTGCTTCCTGGGCGGGCACAGCGCGCGCCCGCATTGTCACGGTGGTGTTCCTGCAGGGCGGCCGCCCCACCTTCGGCCCCAAAGCCGCCGAGATCGCCGGACGCCTGTACCGCAACCTCTATGACCGCAACTACTTCACGCCCATGCCGCAGACGGCCAGCAACCAGGGGACGGGACAGTAAGCAGCCTTCAGCGGTCAGCCATCAGCGATCGGGTAAGGACATTGCGAAACCGGGGGTTCCCGCTTCGCGTCGCCAGTTACGCAGCCTGGATGCACCCCCCACCCCCCATTTTCTCTAAAATAGCTCCAGAGAAGGCTTTAGCCGACTTGCCGAGGGCAAAATAGCACAGGCACGAGGGTTAGAGGCAAAGTAGCAGAGACAAAGCACTTCGCGCGTCGTCCGCGGCGGGGGGGCCCCGGTGGCATACCTCTTGGCCATGTGATTGACAAAGAACGAGTTGGCTCGGGGATACCGAGTCGGGTATTTGCCGGGACAGGGGTTAAGTGCGTCCGATCCCGGCAATAATCTCTTCATGAAACATATACTCGTAGAGTATAGCACATTTTTGGTGATTGTCAAGAAGTATTTTCACTAAGTGTTCGCCCATGAGGCCCTGCGTTAAACTACGTGCGACTTCAAGTGAAAAGACCCACATCTGCTAACTGCGGCAGATGTGGGCC
>JBOGLL010000215.1:0-7928 GCA_050746065.1 Terriglobales bacterium
ACTTCACCCTGCACGGCGACTTCTACCGCGGAGAGAGCGGGCAGCGGGTGAGGTTCACCATCCTGTCGCCGCCCTCGGTGGCCACAGTCCAGCAGAATGCTGAATTGTCAGGAGGGAACCTGCTGGGTCGCTGGCGACGCGCCCTGGGAGAGAACGGCGAGGCCGCACTGCAGTTTTATTATGATCGCACCGATCGGAGCGAGCCCACCTTCCGCGAGGTTCGCGACACCTTCGATCTCGATTTTCAGAACCGGCTCCCGCTCGGCCGGCGCCACGACCTGAACTGGGGCGCCGGCTACCGACTCAGCTCCGGGGAATTTGCCGGCGTCCCCAGCATCGGCTTCCGGCCGCCACGGCGCACCGACCATCTGTTCAGCCTTTTCCTGCAGGACGGCATCACGCTGCTCGAGAACCGGCTGAGCCTCACCCTGGGCTCCAGATTGGAGCACAACGGCTACAGCGGCTGGGAGCTGCAACCCAGTGCTCGCGTGTTGTGGAAACCGGCAACGCGGCACACGCTCTGGGCTGTGATCACGCGGGCCGTGCGCACGCCCTCCCGGGTGGAGCATGATCTGGACGCCACCAGCCTGCTGGAGCCGGTGACGCCGACTTTCTCGCGCGTGAGCGGAGACCGCAGCTTTGTTCCGGAAAAACTGCTCAGCCAGGGGCTGGGCTACCGTGTCCAGGTTACGCCGCAGCTCTTTCTAGACCTCGCCGGGTTTCACAATCGCTATTACGACCTGCTGAGCGTGGAGCCGGCGACACCTTTCCTAGAAGCCACTCCTGCCCCGCCGCATCTGGTGGTGCCCATCTTCTTACGCAACGGCATGGAAGGCAGGACCTGGGGGGCAGAGGCTGCAGTGGACTGGCGTGCCACCCGACGGTGGCGTTGGAAGGGGGCGTATTCCTTCTTGAGAGTGAACCTGAACCGAAAGCCGGGCAGCCTGGACACGGCGACGGAGCGATCCACAGAAGGTTCCAGCCCCCGACACCTGTTCTCCGTGAGCTCGCTCGCCAATCTGAAGCACGGTCTGGAGCTGGACGTGACGCTGCGCTACGTGTCCGAATTAGTCAGCCAGAACGCGCCCGACTATGCCACTGCGGACGTACGGCTGGGGTGGCGTCCGCGGCCGCCCTGGGAGATCTCGGTAGTGGGGCAGAACCTTTTTGAGGGACACCACTTGGAGTTCGGAGGTGGTGCGGCCAGCCCCACCGAAGTGCGCCGTGGCGCTTATGTCCGGCTGACATGGAGGCAGTGAGGCATGGCGTTCTTGCGCAAGCGTCACCACCGGCTATGGCGGGCGGGAGCGTGCGTCCTGCTGTGTGCCTGCCTGAACGCCCCGGCGCAGGATGCGGCCCCCACCGAGTACCAGGTGAAGGCGGCGTTTCTTTACAACTTCGGCAAGTTTGTGGAGTGGCCGCCGGGGGCGCTGGCAGCCGACTCCTTCGCCATCTGCGTGCTGGGGGAGGACCCCTTCGGGCCAGCGCTGGACCGGATGATCGAAGGCAAGTCCGTCCACGGCAAGAAGCTGGTGGCCCGCCGGCTGGGGCGGGCGGAGGAAGCAGGGACGTGTCAGGTCCTGTTTGTCAGCTCCTCCGAGAACGGCAGGCTGACGCAGATCCTGGCCTCGCTCCGCGGCCGGAGCGTGCTAACGGTGGGTGAAACCGAGGGCTTCGCCCACCGCGGAGGCGTGATCAACTTCCAACTGGAGGGAAGCAAGGTGCGTTTCGAGATCAACTTGGACGCTGCCGAGCGCTCGGGGCTCACCATGAGTTCCCAACTGCTCAAGCTGGCCAAGATTGTTCGTGAGAGTTCGCAATCAGGAATGTGAAGCCATGCTTGGCGTTCGCGATTATTCGATCCGGAAGAAACTCACCTGGATGAGCATGCTGACCAGCGGGACGGCGCTCGTCCTCGCCTGCTTGGCATTTCTGGCCTACGAATGGGCGGCCTTCCGCGGCGAGCTCCTGGCCCGAATATCCACGCAAGCGCAGATTATCGGCTCCAACAGCGCCGCCGCGCTGCTGTTTGAAGACCAGCGCTCGGCCGAGCAAACGCTGGCCTGGCTCAAGGCCGAGCCCGATATCCGTTCCGCCGCCATCTACACCCGCGAAGGCGGGCTGTTCGCTTCCTACCGCCGTGCAGGCATCGAGCCTGAGTATTCCCCGCCGCCGACGGCCGGCCTGCAGGGCGACCGGCATTCCTTCGAAGGCGGCAGCCTGGTCCTGTTTCGCCAGATCGTGGAACAAGGCGACGCGGTGGGTACCGTCTACATCAACTCCGGCCTGCAAGGCATGGACCAGCGAGTCAAGCGCTATGCCGCCATCCTGCTGCTGGTCTTGGCAGTTTCCTTTGTCGCAGCCTGGTTCATCTCCTCGCGGCTGCAGCCGCTCATTGCGCAGCCCATCCTGCAACTGGCCGAGACGGCTGCGATCGTTTCCCGGCAACGAGACTATTCCGTGCGCGCCAAACCGGGCAATCGCGACGAGGTGGGCCTGCTGATCGAGACCTTCAACCAGATGCTGGCACAGATCGAGGAACGCGATACCGCACTGCAAGAGGCGCGCGCAGATCTCGAGAACCGGGTAGCAGAACGCACAGCGGAACTGCGGGCCAGCAACCGCGAACTGGAAGCCTTCAGCTACTCCGTTTCGCACGACCTGCGCGCGCCCCTGCGGCAAGTGCACGGCTTCGCCAAAGTGTTGGGAGAAGGCTACGGGCCGCAGCTCGACCCCCAAGGCCAGTCCTACCTGGGGCGCATTGAGGAAGGGGCAAAGCAGATGGGCCTGCTGATTGACGACCTGCTCAACCTGGCCCGCCTGGGACGGCGGCCTTTGAGGCGGGAACCGACGCAGCTCACGGCCCTGGTGGAGGAAGTTTGCCAGGAACTCGTGCCCGAGATCGAGGGCCGCGAGGTGGAGTGGCGCGTGCAACCGCTGGCCGCAGCTCGCTGCGATCGGGGCCTGATCAAGCAGGTGTTTGCCAATCTGCTGGGCAATGCCCTCAAGTACACCCGCCCCTGTCCGCGAGCGGTGATCGAGGTGGGCCAGCAGGCGGACAACGGCGAGCCGGTCATCTATATCCGCGATAACGGCGTGGGCTTCAACATGAAGTACGCCGACAAGCTGTTCGGCGTCTTCCAGCGCTTGCATCGCTCGGACGAGTTCGAAGGCACGGGCGTGGGCCTAGCCACCGTGCAGCGCATCGTCCACAAACACGGCGGACGCATTTGGGCCGAAGGCGAACTGGGAAAGGGCGCCACCTTCAGCTTCACCCTGGGGGCGCAAGGGAATACACGGGAAGAGCAACCGACGTTTGAGGAGGCCGTGCCATGAACGAGGCCGTGGAAATTCTGCTGGTGGAAGACAATCCCGCCGACATCGAACTCACTCTGCTGGCCTTGCAGCATCACAAGCTGGCCAACTGTATCCATGTGGTACGCGATGGAGAGGAGGCGCTGGACTTCCTCTTTTGCCGCGGCGTGTACAGTCAGCGCCGCTTCTACGAGGCTCCGCGCCTGGTGTTGCTCGACCTGAAGCTGCCCAAGGTGGGTGGAATGGAGGTGCTGCAGGCGATTAAGAGCGACTCACGCCTGCGCTCCATTCCCGTGGTCATCATGACCTCTTCCAAGGAAGAGCGCGACCTGGTGGAGAGCTACCAACTGGGCGTGAACAGCTACATCCAGAAGCCGGTGGACTTTGACCAGTTCCGCAAGGTGGTGGGCCAGGCGGGGCTGTACTGGCTGGTGGTGAATCAGCCCGCGCCCCAGCCCGTGGAGGAGCAGGCTTGAGGAAAGTGCTGAATGCGGTTGCCCCGACTTGCAGCGGGCCGCTGCGCGTGCTGCTGCTCGAGGACCATCCCGCCGACGCGGAGCTGGCGCTGCTGGAGCTGGAACGCGCCGGCTATCAGGTCTCCGCCGAGATCACTCAGAACCTCGAGGAATTCACCACTCGCCTGCGCACCCAGTACTACGACCTGGTGCTCTCCGACTACAACCTGGGCGAGTGGAACGGAATGGATGCCTTCTCCGTCCTCAAGCTCCTGGAAAAGGACACGCCCTTCCTGCTGGTGAGCGGAAGCCTGGGCGACGAGCAGGCGGTGGACTGCGTGAAGCAGGGAGTGACCGACTTTGTACTCAAGGACAACCTGGTGCGCCTGCCCCTGGCGGTGCGCCGCGCTCTTGCGGAACAGGGCCTGCGCGCCGAGCAGCAACTGGCGCAGGAGGCGCTGCGGGAGAGCGAAGAGCGCTACCGAACCGTGGCGGAAACCGCCGGCGATGCCATCATTACCATTGACGTGCAAAGCAAGATCCAGTTTGCCAACCAGGCCACGGAAAAGATTTTCGGGTACAGCCCCGCCGAGCTTCTGGGGCAGGAGCTCACGGTGCTCATGCCCGAGGCGGTTCGCCAGGTGCACCGCACCGGCATCCGGCGCTACCTGGAAACCGGCGAAAAGCACCTCTCCTGGCAGGCTACTCAGGTCTCCGGCCTGCACCGCGATGGCCGGGAAGTCCCACTGGAAATCGCCTTCGCGGAATTTCGGGAGAAGAACCAGCGCTTCTTCACCGGCATCATCCGCGACATCAGCGAACGCAAGCGGGCCGAGGAGGCGTTGCAGCAGAGCTACGCCCTGCTTCATGGAGTAGCCGAAGGTACCAGCGACGCCATCTTCGTCAAAGACCTGGAAGGCCGCTACCTGATGTGCAACTCGGCCTGTGCCATTGCCCTGGAGCATGCGCGGGAAGAGGTCCTGGGCAAGACCGACGCCGAACTGTTGGACGCAGAAACCGCCCGCAACTTTGCCGAAGGCGACCGCCGCGCTCTACTCACCGGGGCCAGCCAGACCTCGGAAGAACACGAAATCAGTTCAGGGAGGACCTACTTGGCCACCAAGGCGCCCTACCGAGATGGGCAAGGCAAAGTGTTGGGCATCCTGGGTATCTCGCGCGACATCACCGAACGCAAGCGGGAGCAGGAAGCCTTGCGCCGGTCGGAGGAGAAGTTCGCCAAGGCCTTCCGCTCCAACCCCAGCGCCATGACCATCAGCACCCTGAGCGGTGGGCGCTACCTGGACGTGAACGACAGCTTTCTGCAGATGACCGGCCACCGTCGTTCCGAGGTCATCGGCCGCACGGCGGCCGAACTGAATCTGTGGGTTCATCCCCAAAGCCGGAAGGATCTGGTGGAAAAGCTGGAAACGCAAGCCAAGGTTCTGGACTTCGACTTTCCCTTTCGTGCTCGAAGCGGCGAGGAGCGCTTCGGCTCCTTGTCGGCGGAAGTGATCCAGGTGGAAGCCGAAGCCTGCCTGCTGGCCACGGTGCGCGACGACACCGAACGGCGGCGCGCCCAGTACGCCCTGCTCGAATCCCAGCAGCAATATCAAGCTCTGGTCAACTCCGTGGACGGCATCGTTTGGGAGGCCGACGCCCAGACGCTGCGCTTCTCCTTCATCAGCCAGCAAGCCGAACGGCTCCTGGGCTATCCCGTGCAGCAGTGGCTTCAGGAACCCAACTTCTGGGCGGACCACATTCATTCCGAGGACCGGAAATGGGCGGTGGATTACTGCCTGCGGGCCACTTTGGAACAGCGCGACCACACTTTCGAGTACCGCATGCTGGCCGCTGACGGACGCACGGTCTGGCTCCGGGACATGGTGAACGTGGTGACGGAGAACGGTCAGCCTGCGAAGCTGCGCGGCCTGATGGTGGATATTACCGAGCAGCGCGAGTTGGAACAGCAGTTCCGGCAGGCGCAAAAGATGGAGGCGGTGGGTCAACTGGCCGGGGGCGTGGCCCACGACTTCAACAACCTGCTCATGGTGATTCGCGGCTACGCCGAGCTCATGCTCGACCGCCTGGAGCCCCAAAGCGTGGTCCGCACACAGGCCGAAGGCATTATGCAGGCCGCACAGCGGGCCAGCTCCGTAACCCGGCAACTGCTGGCCTTCAGCCGCAAGCAGGTACTCCAGCCCCGGGTGCTCGATTTGAACGCGGTGGTAGGCGACATCGGCAAGATGCTGCTGCGCTTGATCGGCGAAGACATCGCGCTGCAAGTGGTGAATACCCCCGCCCTCGGCCGCGTGAAGGCCGACCCTGGCCAACTCGAACAGGTGATCGTCAACCTGGCGGTCAACGCGCGTGATGCCATGCCCAAGGGCGGCAAGCTGACCATCGAGACCCGCAACGTGGAACTGGATAACACCTATGCCCGCCATCACATCAGCGTTCAGCCCGGCCCCTATGTGCTGCTGGCGGTGACTGATAACGGCACCGGCATGGACCCCGAAACCCGCAGCCGCATCTTCGAACCGTTTTTCACTACCAAGGAGCAGGGAAAAGGGACCGGGCTGGGTCTGGCCACGGTATACGGAATCGTGAAGCAGAGTGGAGGCTACATCTGGGTGTACAGCGAGCCCGGCGAGGGGACCACGTTCAAGATCTACCTGCCGCGGGTGACGGACGCAGCAGAACCGGAACGCGCGGGCGCCCGTGCCAGCCCGCGGATCCAGGCTTCCAAAACCGTGCTCATGGTGGAAGACGAAGAGGGCGTTCGCAAGGTGGTGCGGGGCTTCCTGGAAGCGCGCGGCTACCACGTCCTGGAAGCCGAGAACGGCCCGGAAGCCCTGCGCCTGGCCAGCGTCCAGAACGGCCCTATCCATCTCCTGCTGACGGACATGGTTATGCCCGCGATGAACGGTCCCGAACTCGCCGAACAGATGCGCCGGCAGCACCCTGGAATCAAAGTGCTGTTCATGTCCGGCTATACCTCCCGGGGAGCCCGGCAGAACCACGGCCTGGATCCCCAAGCGCCCTTCCTGGAGAAGCCCTTCAGCGGCGAAACCCTGGTGGGCAAGATCCGCGAAGTGCTCGATGCCCAGCCCTCCGACGGCACGCCCGCAAGGGACTAAGCATGCCCAGCCCCTTTCCTAAAAACGATGCGGGCACGGCTTGGGCCGTGCCCTGGGGAACGCTCCGTGATCAGCTTCTTCTGTTAGGCGGTGCGCTCTTTCGATTGGGCGCGGACCTCGGCTTCGGCGCGCAGCCAGTCTTCGGCCGCGTGGCCGTCCTCGCCGCCCCGTTCCAGATACAGCTCGTAGGCGCGCTGGCGGATCAGCTCATGCAAATCGGGATTGCCGTTGTTCGTGGTTCCGTTGGCCACCGGCTTCTTGCCGGCTGCGGACTTGCGGGGGGTGGTGGGAGTGCGGGGACGCTTGCTGACAGACATGGGACTCCTGCTCCTTTCTATGAATGCACTTCCAATGTAACCGAAAACTCTGTGGATTTGTGGGGCGGGGCCGATAAAAAAATCTTATGGGAGTGATAGTGGGTAAGAAAGAGCATGACCATTTTGATTGCCGACGACGATCGCGTGTGGGCTAGCATTCTTACCGCTCGCCTGAAAAAAGACGGGTACAAGGTGGTGGTGGCGTTTGACGCCATGGGGGCCATCGTGGCCGCTTTGCGCAATCCTCCCGCGGCCGTCCTGCTGGACGTGAACATGCCCGGAAGCACCGGGCTCCAGGTGCTGCGCCAGTTGCGCAATTCCGCCAAGACCAGCCAGGTGCCTATCATCGTGGTCAGCGGCAGCCTGGAGCCGGAGACGGAAAAGAAGGTGCGGGAACTGGGGGCGGATGATTTTGTCCGCAAGCCTGCAGGTTGCGACCTGGTGCTCGGCAAGATCAACCAGTTGCTGAAACAGCCGGGCGCTGGAGCCATGCCGGTGGCCTAGGATGGCAGCTCTACGGCCGGCTCAGTGAAAATCGTGCGAGGGACTGGACGCCCGGCTGATGTGCAGCGGCTGTACCCGCTCCGCCTTCACCGAAATCACCCGGTCCTGCTTCTGCAGCACGCCTTCGATGAGCAGAAAGGGATGACTCACCAGCAGCGCGCGGTTGCGTCCGAACAGGTCGGGCGTGACGATGGCGTTGG
>JBOGLL010000216.1:0-5182 GCA_050746065.1 Terriglobales bacterium
AACCAGTTGTTTTCCTCCCGATTTGGGGTAGAATGCCGCTGGCCATTCCTGGAACGAAGGCTGGTCGAGTTCCTTCTGGCCGTTCCGCAGGAGCAGCGTTGGCGACGCGAGGAATCGAAGTTCCTGCTTCGCCAGGCCATGACTGGAATCGTGCCGGAGAAGCTGCGCCAGCGAAAACACAAAGCCAGCTTCACAGTAGTGGTGGACCAGGAATTGAAACGACGCCAGGTGGAAAAGGCGGAGGCCTTGTTTCGCGATTCCCGGATGGTTGCCCTGGGGGCTGGTGACCGCGACGCTTTTAGCAGGTTATGGGCCAGGTATCGGGCTGGAGCCCCGCACTTGGGCGCGATGGTCGAATTCATAGTGGGTCTGGAATTGTTTTGCCGTGCTACACGTGATAGGATGTGCGCCGAAAGACCGGAATAGCCAGAGCCCAGGACAGGAGACGATCGATGACGGACCACAACGCCGTCGTAAGACAGGCAGGAAAACCCTACGCTCCGCCGCAAATCGTGGAATATGGCCATATTGAGAAGTTGACCAAGGGAACCGCCGGCGCGAACAACGATCACGGCGGCAAAAAGGCCGTCTAGGGTTTTCTTCGGCCGAGCCCACTCAATCTTCGGGGGTCGCCTCCCTTTCCGCGGGGCGGCCCCCAGCTATCTCACCTGAATGCGCCTGTTGGAACTCCACCAAAGCCTCCTGCTCGATCAAACAACGCAGGAGGCTTATCGTAAGGCGCTCTCCCATGTAATCCGCGGCGGCGAGGCGGTGCTGGATCTGGGCACCGGCACTGGCATCCATGCCCTGTTCGCGTGCCGCGCCGGTGCCCGCGTGGTCTACGCGGTTGACCAGGCCCAGTTTATCGAGGTCGCCCGCAAGGTGTGCGATGTCAACGGATGCCGCGAGCAGGTGCAGTTCTTCCACGGCTCCGCGGAGGACATCGAACTCCCTGAAAAGGTGGATGTCATCGTCGGCCATCACGGCCTTCCCGTGCTGCTGGAACTGATGGGGGCTGCTCGGGAACGCTTCCTGAAGCCCGGAGGCACGCTCCTTCCCAGCGCCATGGAAATGTTCTGCGCGCCGCTGGAGTCGGAGGCTGCGCGCCAGCAAGCCATCGGCTTCTGGGAGCAGCCCCACTATGAGCTGGATTTCTCCCCTCTCCGCGCCTACGGAGTGAATTCGATCCTGGAGTGGACGATTGACCCGCGGGAGTTGCTGGGTGAAGCCGCCAGTCTGGGCACAATCGATTTTTCCACGCTCCGCAACGCCTCCTTCTCCGGAAAGGCGGCCGCCATCATCCGCCGCCCGGGTGTGCTTCATGGTCTTGGCATGTGGTTCGTGCAGCACCTGGCGGCCGGCATCACCATCAGCACCGCCCCGCCCTGTAGCCTTCCCACCCGACTGTGGAACAACGAATTCCTCCCCTTGGATGAACCCCTGCCGGTCGGGCCCGGGCAAGAGGTGAACCTCCAGCTCCACACCGGCGCTGGGGGATGGGGGCGAACCTGGAAATGGCAGGTCGAGGTCCTGGGTGCGCGGGGTGAGGTCCAAAAACGCCTTGCCCATGGCGGCTTCTCCGGACACCTGGTCACCCGGGATATGTTGCGCAAGCAGTCTCTCGATTACCAGCCCAGTCTCACTTCCCGGGGCGAGGCGGTGCGCTTCGTGCTCGAAGCCTGCGACGGTGCTCGCCCCCTGCGATGGATCGAGGATGAGGTTATGAAGCGGTTTCCCCAGGTGTTCCGCACTCCGGGAGAAGCCGCCGGACTCGTGGCCAAAGTGGTTTCCAGGTACACCCGCTAGCTGCGCTCTTCTCTGCCTTCCCGGTACAATACGGCATCCATGTATCGTTACCGTATCTGCGGCCGACAACTGGAGAGCAGCATGCACTTGCCGGAGCTGCCGGCCTCTGCGGATTCGACACCGGCTGGATCCTTTCAGCTTCTGGCAGGACCGTCGCCTGCGCCGGAGTCCCTGGCCTGGATCCACCAGTGGGTACAAACCGACGGCGCGCCCTGGTCCTCGTTATCCCGCTACAACGGCGATTACCTGCTCCGTTTCCACGGCTTGGCCGACTTTCTGGTGCGCGACGATGGCCAGCAGATCCGTTGCTACTCGGTGAATGGGACACCCGATGCCACCCTTCGTCACTTGCTCTTGGATCAGGTGATCCCCCTGGCTCTCAGCCGGCAGGGCAACCTGGTGCTGCACAGCAGCGCCGTGGTCACGCCCGACGGGGCGGTTGCCTTCGCCGGAGAGGCGGGAATGGGAAAGAGCACGCTGACAGCAAGCTTCTGCCGGCGCGGTTATCCGGCGCTGACCGACGACGGGCTTCTCCTCGAGGAGCAGGACGGGAAGCTCGTAGGATTTCCTAGTTATCCCGGCCTTCGCCTCTGGGACGATTCCCTCAAGGCGGTCTTCTCGGAGACCACCACTGGCATCCCCGTCGCGCACTACACCAGCAAGGTACGCGTGGCCCTGGGGGCAGATGCCGTTCCCTTTTGCGGCCGGCCCTCCGTGATCCGCAGAATCTATTGCCTCGCTCTGGCGGACACGGTTTCCATCGCGCCCATGCCTCCCACAAAAGGGCTCATGGAACTCTCGAAGCAAACCTACCGCCTCGATCCGGACCGCGACCGGATGTGCCGGGAGTTCGAACAGTTGAGTCGCCTGGTGACTGGTTCGCTCCTGCGGCGCCTTTCGTATCCCCACGACCTTGCCCGCCTGCCCGAGGTGCAGGAGGCCATCCTGCAAGACTTGCAGGCAGGAGAGGACGGCTTCTGAACCCCGCGCAGGAAAGCTTCGCGCACTCCCCAGGCCATCACATTCCTTCCCACCGGACCTCCGGCCTCCCCCCGGAGGCTGCGCCGCTGGAACTACTGAGGCGGCTGGGACGCGTGGAGCTGGATGAAGCGCGAAGCGCACGCGCCCAAGTCTTGCTGGCCGGTGAACTCGACTGGACCGCCCTCCTGAAGCTGGCCAGCCGGCACGCCTTGGCACCGCTGCTGCACTGGCATCTGTCGCGCCGCTTTCCCGGACGCGCGCCTCAGAGTGCTGCCCATCTTCTGGAGGAGCAGTTTCGTGCCAACGTGCAGTCCAACCTGAAACTGGCGGCCGAGCTAATCCGTGTGCTGAAGCTGCTTGAGGGGGAGAAGGTCTTTGCCATTCCCTTCAAGGGGCCAGCCTTGACCGCGGCGCTTTATGGAAACCTGGCCCTGCGCGAATCCAGCGACCTGGACCTTCTCCTGCGGCCTGACCACATCCTGCGGGCCCGCGATGTGCTGCTGGCCGATGGATACGTGCCCGAATACGACCTCACACCCGCGCAGGAACGGGCCCTTCTTCGCAGCGATTGCCAGTACACTTTTCAGAAATTTGACGGACAGTTGCGCATCGAGCTGCACTGGGACATCGCCCCGCGGTACTGCGGGGTGCGGCTCGATCCCGGCCGCTGGTTCGAACGCGCGCAGAGCGTCACACTCACTTCCGTCACAGTCCCGTCTCTATCTCCGGAAGACCTCCTCCTGGTATTGTGCGTGCACGGGGCCAAGCACGCCTGGGAGCGAGCGGCATGGATTGTCGATGTGGCCGAACTTCTGCGCGTCTATCCAGCATTGGATTTCACCTACGTCGCGCAGCAGGCCGGCGCCGCCCGCGCTCGTCGTCACCTGCGTGTGGGTTTGGGGCTGGCGAACCAGGTGTTTGAGGTACAACTTCCGCCAGAGGTTGCGCGAGAGGTCGAGCAGGATGGCGCAGCCCAGTCGTTGATCGAGGATGCCTGCCGCAGCCTGACAGGCCCGGCGCCAGGAACCTGGCAGCCGCACCGCTTCATGTTGCTTATGCTGGGGCCCAGAGGGCGTGCCGCATATCTGCTAGGCTCGGCGCTCACGCCCACTCCCGCGGAATGGGGCCTGGTGAACCTGCCCCCGTTCCTTTTCCCGCTCTACCGGCCGCTGCGCCTTGCACGACTGGGCGCCAAGTATGCCCAGCGCGTCTGGCAGGCGCTTGCACCGGCGCGATCGGGATGAGCCACGTGGATGACTCCCCTTCGATTAGGATGCTTCCCCAGGGTAGATAAAGGAACGCCATCACTGACCGAGTCCAAGCCGTCGTGTTCCGCTCTGTGAGCAAGGTCTTCCGTCATCAGCCGGCGTTCTTCAACTGGTTCGGGAAGGAACGTGGGGGAGAAACCCGGGCGCTGGACTCGGTTTCCCTGGAGGCTGCTGCCGGCGAAGTGCTGGTGCTGCTCGGTCCCAATGGCTCGGGCAAGACCACCATGCTCAAGCTGCTATCCACGATCCTGCTGCCCGACGAAGGACAAATCCTCGTCCACGGATCCGACACTGCCACGCAGGGGACAGACGTGAGGAACCGCATCGGCTTCGCCGTGTCTTCCGAGCGATCGTTCTATCCCCGGCTCACGGCGCGCGAGAACCTCGACCTGTTCGCCGCGCTCGACGACCTGCCTCGATCGCACCGCCCCCAGCGCGTGGAATCCGTCTTG
Source organism: Terriglobales bacterium (assembly GCA_050746065.1). GTDB lineage: Bacteria > Acidobacteriota > Terriglobia > Terriglobales > Acidobacteriaceae > CAZXVY01. The sequence continues at coordinate 4,508 of JBOGLL010000216.1, forward strand.
GACACCACGGGCCTCTCAGATGCCGGCGACACACTGGTGATGAAGTTTTCCAGCGGAATGTTCCAGCGGCTGGGCATCGCTCGCGCGTTGCTCCGGCAGCCCTCGGTACTGCTGCTCGACGAGCCCACCCGCAGCCTCGATCCCGGCGGCGCCATGCACTTGTGGCAAACGGTCCGCGAGGCTGCTTCCGCCCGCGCCACCGTGCTCCTGGCCACGCATAACTTCGACGAAGCCGTGAGTGTCGGGCACCGAGTGGCTGTCCTCTGCCAGGGACACTTGGTGGGACTCCGGACGTTGCTTCCCGACACTTCCGTGGCCGACCTGCGTGCGCTCTATTTTAGGCAGGTGGACGTCGAACCCGGCCCCCTCACTCTCCCGCGAGGTTCGTCGTGACCTTGCCGCCGCTGCTGGACAAATTGCTCATCGTCAGCCGGCGCGACCTGCTCACGGCGTTGCGCTATCGCACCGGATTCTGGCTCATGCTCTTCGGCCTGATCGCCGAACTCGCAGCGTCCTTCTATCTCGCCCAGGCTATTGGGCCCAGCTTCCAGCCGGACGGCGTGGAGTATTACTCGTTCTTGTTGGTGGGCACTGCCCTGTTCGGTTTTCTCGTGGCGGGCGTATCGGTGTCGGTGCAGGCAGTTCATGACGCGCAGGTGACGGGCACCATGGAGG
>JBOGLL010000217.1:0-12260 GCA_050746065.1 Terriglobales bacterium
CTGCCCCAGCTTGCAAGCAGCAGGGTGCTCTTCTGAAGCGAGATGAGAATAAGGCAACCTCGACTGGGAGTTCGAGAACCGCCAATTATAAAGAATCTTGGATGCACTGACTACCCGAGGGGTGGCCCGTGCTTCTTATGTGGCGCCGGGTTTTTAACCGGCGCGGCGGCGCCGGGCCCACATTCGCGCCGTGCTTTCCGGCGCTAACGTGGGAGAGGAGGGCTGGCCACTGCAACTTCCACCAACACCGAATAGAACGTGGCCGCCTGCCCGATGTCGGTGAGTTTTTCCGAGGTCAGCACGTTGATGTTGCGGCTGCCGGGACTTAGCTTGGCCCAACTGAGGCGGGCGCCTACGACTCCGGGCTGGACAACGCCGTCTACTCTCGCGGTGAGAAAAATCTCGCCGCGGTCGTTGAATACGCGCACCCGGTCGCCGTTGCGGATGCCCCGCGCGCCCGCATCCGCTGCGCTGATTTCCAGCAGATCGCGCTCCTCCATCTTCTGGATCGTGGGCAGGTTAGTGAAGGTGGAGTTGAGGAAGTTGTCGGCTTTGCGCGCCAAAAGCTCCAGCGGATAGCGCCGCGCCTCCGCCGTATGCCGCGATTCCGACGGCGGAATGAATGACGCCACCGGATCCAGCCCCAGCTCGGCCAGCTTCGGGTTGTAGAGCAGCGCCTTGCCACTAGGCGTGCCGAAGCCTCCCTTGGCGAAGGGCAGGAACGGATCGCTGCCGAAGTTCAGCCGCGCGTACGGATCGCGCTCCAGGCGCTCGCGGTCGAGCCCTTCGAGCCAGGGATGCCCGCTGGCCAGTGCCGCGTCAATCATTTCGTCCTCCGTATCGCGGAAGCAGGGCTCGCCAAAGCCCATGCGCTGGGCCAGTTCGCGGAACAGATTCACGTTGGAGCGGCACTCGCCCAGCGGCTCAATCGCCTGGTGCGACACCTGCAAATAGTGGTGGCCGTAGGCCACCTGCAGGTCCTTGTGCTCGAAAAACGTGGTCGCCGGCAGCACCAGGTCGGCGTAATCGGTGGTATCGGTAAAAAACTGTTCGTGCACCACGGTGAACAGGTCGTCGCGGAGCATCCCGCGAACAACGGCGTTGTGGTTGGGAGCGATGGCCGCAGGGTTCGAGTTGTAGACAAACAGCGCCTTCACCGGCGGATCGCCCTGCAGGTTCAGCACCTCGCCCAACTGGCTCATGTTGATGGTGCGCGACGGACGCCCCAGCGGCGAGCGCAGCATCAGGTCGTGCCGCTCCAGCGCGCTTTTGTCGATAGGAAAGGCCCCGCTGGTGGAAAGCTGAAGTCCGCCGCCGACTTCCTTCCACGAGCCGGTGATGCAAGGCAGCATGGCCACGGCCCGCATCGCCATCCCGCCGTTCTCCGAGCGCTGGATGCCGTAGTTCACGCGGATCGCGGCCGGACGCACGGTCGCATACTCACGCGCCAGGCGCACGATGTCTTCCGCCGCGATGCCCGTCCACTGCGCTACGCGCTCCGGCGGATACTCGCGCACCCGCTCGCGGAGCTGGTCGAAGCCTTCGGTGTAGCGCTCGACGTAATCGGCGTCGTGCAGGTTCTCGCCGATGATCACGTGCATCATGCCCAATGCGAGCGCTACGTCGGTGCCCGGATTGATGGGCAGATACCAGTCAGCGCAGCGCGCCGTGCGCGTGCGGTAAGGATCGATCACTACCAGCTTGCCGCCCGCGCGTCGCGCCTCCTCGATGAACGGCCACAGGTGCACATTGGCGCCGTGGATGTTGGCGCCCCAGGCCAGAATCAGCTTGGAGTGGCGGAACTGCTCGGGCTCAGTGGCCAGCTTGCGTCCGTAGACGCTGAGCAGCGCCTCGCCGCCTGCGGTGGCGCATATGGTGCGATCCAGCTGCGACGCGCCCAGCCGGTGGAAGAAGCGGCGGTCCATGGAGCCGTAGCCCAGTGCCCCTGAGTTGCCGGCGTAGGAGTAGGGGAGGATGGCTTCCGGGCCGAACTCCTTGCTGATGCGCTGAAAGCGCGTCGCGATTTCGTCCAGCGCCTCATCCCAGGTGATGCGCTCGAAGGCTTGTGTAGCCCGGCCGCCCTCGGCCACGTCGGCAGATCGTGTGGTGCGGCCGTCCTCGGCCGCGCGCCCGCCCGCGCCTTCGGCCGCGCCTTTTGCTGGTGTAGGTGCGGGCGACTCGCCCGCACCCTTGGGCACGCCCTTCCGCCGCCGCATCGGATACAGCACGCGGTCGGGCGAATACACGCGGTCCAGATATTTCGCCACCTTGGCGCACAGGAAGCCGCGCGTCACCGGATGCTGCGGATCACCTTGCAACCGCGTGGCGCGCCCGTCCTCCACCGTGATCAGCGTGGCGCAGGAGTCGGGGCAGTCGTGCGAACAAACGGCATGGACCACGCGCTTCATGGCTCTGGTTGGATTATACGGATGCGGAGGCCCGGACGAGGGACTCAGAGAAAAGCTAACCACAACGGACACGAAGGAAGCACGAAGGACAACCGCGGCAGGCTAGGTGCCCGCCGAGCGCCGTCATTTGATTTCGAGGATCTCCTTCTCTTTGGCCTTGCTCATTTCTTCCATCTTCTTGATCTCGTCGTCGGTGAGCTTCTGGACTTCGTCGTGGGCGCGGCGCTCGTCGTCCTCGGAGATCTTCTTGTCCTTGAGCGCCTTCTTCACCTGCTCGTTGCCGTCGCGACGGATGTTGCGGACCGCGGTGCGATGGTCCTCCAGGACCTTGTGCAGATGCTTCACCAGGTCTTTGCGGCGTTCCTCGGTGAGCGCAGGGACGGGAACGCGGATGAGTTTGCCGTCGTTCATTGGGTTCAGGCCAAGGTCGGCGGAGCGGATGGCTTTCTCGATCACCGGTAGCGAGCCCGGATCGAAGGGCTGCACGGTGATGAGCTGGGCTTCGGGTGCGTGCACCTGCGCGATCTGGTTCAGCGGCATCTCTGTGCCGTAATAATCCACGCGCACCGTGTCCAGCATGTGCACGTTGGCGCGGCCGGTGCGGGTTGCAGAGAGCTCGCGGCGGAAGTCTTCCACCGCCTTGTCCATGCGCGTCTTGAGCTGCACGTAAGCATCTTTGAGCGCGGGATTGGTCGCCATCGTCGCCTGGGCCATGTTTCTGCTCCGTGTGCCGCCAAGAACGGAGGATTATAAACCGAGGGCCGGGTTTGAAAAGCTGGCCCAGCTAGAGCAGTTGAGGATGCTTTGTGCGAAGCCAGTCAGCCACGAGTTTGCGCAGATGCCGCGCTAGGGTCTGCATCTCTTTGGCTTCTTGTTTCGAGACTGCTCCCGCGCGTTCGTAGCCGCCCACATTCCTTTTCTTTCGCAACATATCGAGTTGATTCACTAGGGCCGCATCCGCCCCAACGGTAAGGGCCAAGGACTGGAGTACACGGTAGTGATGGGACTCGCGTTCCGCGCGAAATCCAGCCGCACACAACGCGGCAGTCGCCAGCTGCAACGCAGCGTTGTAAGCGATGTTCAGGCGCCAGTCTGGGCTTAGCCCGCCAGCTTGGCAGTCGTGCAGATCGCGCTCCGCCACAAGAAGCAGGTCGGCGATCTCCGCTGGGCTAGTGCGATGCTCACGTAGCCAGCCGTTTCTTACCCACTGCTGCAAGCTCACGCTCATCCCCGATCAGGACGATTTTGGAGCCTTCCACGACGGCCCTTACGAAATGGTGTCCCTTGGCGAGCTTGGACGCGAATTCGGCGGGCGAGTATACCGAGGGATTGATTTCTCGGCCCAGTGTCGCCTGCGCTGGGACGAGGTGAGAGACTACATCGACGAAACTCACCTTGCCTACGATAAAAAGGTCCACGTCGCTGCCGGGCCGCAGGGCGCCTTCGGCATACGAGCCATAGATGAAAGCGAACTGTACCTTTGCCTTCAGCGGAGCCAGAAACTCACGCAGCACCGCGGCAACGCCCGTAGTTTTTCTCAGCAGCCCGCGGAGTTCGGCCAGTACTGGCGAATCCGGCGCCGGCAAATAGTAAACATGGCGAGCCCGCACGATGCGGCGGAGTATGCCCGCTGCGGACAGGCGGCGGAGTTCGCGCTGCACGGCACCCTGTCCAAGGCCTAGTTCTCGCGTGATCTGGCGGGAGTAGAGCGGCGCTTCCCGATCTTGAAACAGGAGGCTCAAGACCGCGCTTCGGGTGGCGCCGAACAAGGCGGTGGCGATGGCGTCTCTTCTTGCACCCATATTAGGTGCAATTGTACCCAAATTAGGTGCTATTGCCAAACCCCAAGTCAGGCGATGGTTAGCTGCTGACCAGCGACCCGATCTTTTCCCCGGTCACTACGCGGCGGATATTGCCGCGCTGGTTCAGGTTGAAGACGATGATGGGCAGATGGTTGTCGCGGCAGAGCGTGATGGCGGTGGCGTCCATCACCTTCAGGCCCTTCTTGAGGATGTCGAGGTGGGTGATGGTGTCAAACATCTTGGCGTCCTTGACCAGGACGGGATCGGCGTCGTAGATGCCGTCCACCTTGGTGGCCTTGAGGATCACGTCGGCCTTGATCTCCATGGCGCGCAGGGACGCGGCGCTGTCCGTAGAGAAGTAAGGATTGCCGGTTCCGGCGGCGAAGATGACTAACCGTCCCTTCTCCAGATGCCGTATGGCGCGACGGCGGATGAACGGCTCGGCCACGCGATTCATCTCGATGGCCGACATCACGCGGGTGTAGACGCCCAGCTTCTCCAGCGCGTCCTGCAGCGCCAGGGCGTTGATCACCGTGGCCAGCATGCCCATCAGGTCGGCGGAGACGCGGTCCATCTTGCGGGCCTGCTCGGCCACGCCGCGGAAGAAGTTGCCGCCGCCCACCACGACGGCGATTTCGACCTTGAGGTCGTGGACTTCCTTGATCTCGGCGGCGATTTCGTGGACGCGTTCGGAGTCCAAGCCGAAGCCCTGGTTGGCAGCCAGGGCTTCGCCGGAGAGCTTGAGCAGCACGCGTTGGAAGGCTACGGGCATCCACTTCAGTATACCAACGCGCCGCTGGTACCGACGGCGAGGTCCTGCGCTTGAAAATCGCTATTCTGCCTTGGTCAGGCGGGCAATTCGCTCGCGCGCGCCGCGGGCAATCTGTTCCTGCATCCCAGAGTTCAAGCTCTTGTCGGCCAGGGCGAGTTCCAGCGCTTTGCGGGAGGCGATGAGCGCCTGCTCGCGGTCGCCGCTCTGCTCGTAGGCGTCAGCCAGGCTGTCAAAGGCATTCGAGGACTGCGGAAATTCGCTGGTGACGAGAGAGAAGATGGCGATCGCGTCCCGACGGCGTCGGTTGCTCAGCAGACGATAGCCCAGGGCGTTCAACCCGGATTCGCGGAAGACGTCCGCCTCCGGATGGCGCCGGCGCTGCTCGCGGAACACCGCCTCCGCCTGCGGCCAGCCCTGCTCGGAAATCAGATTGAAGACCAGGGCAGCGTTTGGCGGGAAGTCTACGTTCGGCTTGACCGTGCCCTTGCGCACGGCCACTTCCAGAAGCTGGGGGTAGAACTGGACGAACGTGTTGTCCACCGCCCCGTGATCCTGATGACACTGCCAGCACGCGGAGTTGGGGAAAGCTCGTGCGGTCGGACGGTCGAGGCCCAGGTTGTAGTACGCCCAGACGTTCGGATTGCGCGCTTCGTCCTTCACTGCCGCCTCCAGCGAAATGAAATCACCCTGGTAGAAGCCGCTCTTGTTGATAGAGCCGGTAGCTGGGTGGTAGATCTCCAGCGCGAACATGGTTTTGTCCGGCCACTTGCCCGTCGCCATGAAGGCGCGATACGCCGAGGGGGTGACGAACACGTTGGTGAACATCTGATGTTCACTTGAGGCTGCCGGTCCGTAGTTCATCCCCAGTCCAGTGGATAGGTACACCCACTCGCGATGGTTGGCAGGACGAAGCAGCATTCCGTCCGGCGTGTACTGAGGGCCGTCCGTCGGCGCTCCCTCCGGACCGGCGAACGCCACGTAGGCCGATAAGCCGAAAATGACCGCTACCAGCAACAACTTGTACTTCATCGGAATCCTCCAGGACGCCAGAGAACAGGCCGCCCGCCCCCATCCTCGTGCGTGGATGCGGGCCCGTCTTGAAGGATTCGAACCTCCCAACACCATGCTCAGGGAACTGATGACGGTCTGTGTCCGTATAGGATGGCAGTCGTGGCCAACACCGCAAATCCGCCCGCTGCCTTCGGCCGCCAGTTCTTTGGTGAGTTGAGGCACAGGCACAGCCTGGACGGCGCTGTGCTCGCCGAAGTGGTCCACGAGCAGGTCCGGCACGTGCCGATGCACACGCATGACGCCCCTTATTTCTCGCTTGTCCTGGAAGGGCGCTACGAAGAGGGAGATGCCCGAGGGCACAGCCTGTTCCGTCCGTTCTTCGCGACCTTCAATCCCCAGGGCACGTGCCACCAGGGACATGTGCACGAGGGCGGTGCGCGGTTCTTCACCGCCGAGCTGGCAGAGTCCTGGCTCAAGCCGTTCCGGGCGGAAGCAATGGAGCAGCCGTTCGTCGATCAGCACGGCGGACCGCTGCTGTGGCGGATCCTGGATCTTTATCGCAATCACCTGGAAGGCGAGGCGGCGTCACCGCTGGTGGACGAGAGCCTGCTTTGGGAAATGCTGGCCACGGCCGCGCGATGGAACGACGAGCGCCACGCCGATCCGCCGGCGTGGTGGCTGCGCGTGAGAGAGAAGCTGCACGATGAATTTCGCAGGCAGCATCGGCTGAGCGACCTGGCCACGGAAGCCGGTGTGCATCCCGTTTACCTGGCACGTGTGTGCCGGCGGTTCGAGCATCGCAGCATCGGGGGATACCTGCTGGCGCTCCGCGTGCGGCTGGCTTGCGAGTTGCTGAGCCGGCCCGAGTGGCCGGTAGCACAGGTGGCGGCGGAGGCCGGCTTTGCCGACCAGAGCCACTTGACGCGCATGTTCAAACGGCTGACCGGAGTTACTCCGGCGGCATTTCGGACGCAGTTCTTGGCACACAGGGGCCAGACTCGCTCACCGCTCTCTTAGCCACACATCCCTTCAAAAAGCAACGGGCGCGGGAAAATCCCGCGTCCGTTGAGAACGTGCTGCTTGCTACTTCGTATTGCCCTCGGCCGCCGCCTTGGTCAGGGCGATGGTTTCCGTGCCTTCACCCACTTTGAAGCGGGCGAAGCGGCGCACGGAGAGGTTCTCGCCCAGCTTGCCGATGCGGGACGCGATGAGTTGGGAGACGTTGATGGTCTGTTCCTTGATAAAGGCCTGCTCGTACAGGCAGACCTCTTCGTAGAACTTCGACATCTTGCCTTCCACGATCTTCTCGACCACCGCCGGAGGCTTGCCTGTCGAGGCGGCCTGCTCGCGATAGATCTCCTTCTCGCGCTCGAAGTCTTCGGACGTGACGTCTTCGCGGCGGATGTACTTGGGATCGCTGGCCGCGATGTGCATGGCGATGTCGTGCACCAGGTCCTTAAAGTCGTCGGTGCGGGCCACGAAGTCGCTCTCGCAGTTCACCTCGACCAGCACGCCGATCTTGCCGCCGGCGTGGATGTAGCTGCCTACCGCACCTTCAGTGGTGACGCGCGTCGCCTTCTTGGCGGCGGTGGCGATGCCCTTCTTGCGCAGATGCACGATGGCCTGCTCCAGATCGCCCTTGGCTTCCACCAGGGCCTGCTTGCAGTCCATCATGGGAGCGCCGGTCTTTTCGCGGAGCTCTTTGACTTGTGTGGCGGAAATATTCATGGTTGCGGTGCTCATATCAATTTTACTTTCCTTCTCGGTGTTGCGCTTCTTTCGGGCGCCGGTTCGGCGCTGTTTCTTTTTGCCTTGTTGTTTCTGGCGTTTGTTCTTGCGTTTGCGCTTGCCCACGGCTTCCTCGAGCCCGGCCGGAGCGTACCGGCCCCTTACATAACTTGACCCGCGCCGGGGTCCGCGCGCGGGTCCGATTTTCAGAACGTGCGCAGCCGAGTTATTGGGATTGCGTCTCCACCGGTGCGCTGGCCTGAGACTTGGCAGCGGCCGGAGCCTTGCGGGTGGCGCGCCGCATCACTTCTTCCATGCTCAACTCTTCGGGCTCGCCCTCGGGCGCGTACTCAGCGGCGGCTTCGGGTGCCTCGCCCTCGGCGGCAGCTTCAAGAACTTCGGCCTCGCCCACGGCAGCAGCGAACTCAGCGCCTTCCTTGTCGGCCATGGCCTGGGCGCCCTCAACCACCGAATCGGCGATCTTGGAGGTGAACAGGCGGATGGCGCGCAGTGCGTCGTCATTGCCGGGAATCACGTAGTCCACTTCGCTGGGATCGCAGTTCGTGTCCACCACGGCAACCACCGGGATGCCCAGCTTGCGGGCTTCGCGCACCGCGATCTGCTCCTTGTTGGAGTCGATGACGAAGATGGTGTCGGGCAGGCGGCTCATGTGTTTGATTCCGGCCAGGTTCTGCTGCAGGTGCTTGCGCTCCCGCTCCAGCTTGATGACTTCCTTCTTGGGCAGGAGATCGTAACGGCCGTCGGTGGCCATCTCATCGAGCTCCTTCAGGCGCTTCACCGACTTCTGCACCGTGACCCAGTTGGTGAGCAGTCCGCCCAGCCAGCGCTGGTTCACGTGGAACATGCCGCAGCGTGTGGCCTCTTCGGCGATGGCGTCCTGCGCCTGCCGCTTGGTGCCCACGAACAGGATGGTCTTACCCTCGGCAGCCAGTTCCTGAACGTACTTGGAGGCGTCCTTGAACATCTTGAGGGTCTTCTGGAGGTCGATGATGTAAATGCCGTTGCGCTCGCCGAAGATGTACTCCTTCATCTTGGGATTCCAGCGCTTGGTCTGGTGCCCGAAGTGGACGCCCGCTTCGAGCAGTTCCTTCATGGTGATGGTTGCCAAACTACCTCCTCAAATCTGCATCCCGCTCTCCGCGGGATTACTTTCCCGGCGTCCGTGAGGACGAAGGGAGGATTGGACTCCTTAACGCTTCGAGTACTGGAAGCGCTTGCGGGCACCCTTCTGGCCGTACTTCTTGCGTTCCTTGATGCGCGAATCGCGGCTCAGCAGGCCCGCCGCCTTCAGCTTCGCCCGCAGTTCCGGACTGAACAGGAGCAGCGCACGGGCCACACCCAGCTTTACCGCCCCGGCCTGCCCGCGGACTCCGCCGCCGGAGACGTTGGCCACGATGTCAAAGTTGGACGTGGTCTCGGCCGTCACCAGGGACTGGCGGGCCTCGACCCGCTGGCCTTCGGTGACGAAATACTGATCAAAGGGACGTCCGTTCACCGTGAACCCACCGCCGCCCGGGCGCATAAACACGCGGGCCACGCTCGATTTGCGACGTCCCGTTCCGTAGTACTGAACCAGCTCAGCCATTCGATTCTCGCTTGGTCAGGCTTCGAGATCCTTCGCTTCTCTCAGGATTTCGGCGCGCGGCTCGAACGCCGCGCAAACGCCTCAACCTTTCTTCGGAAAAATTGCGCGGCCGCAACCGCGCATGCACAAAATCCCTATGCCCGCTTGGGTGCCGCCGCTGCTTCCGGCTTCTGCGCTTCGTGCGGGTGCTTGTCGCCGCGATAGACCTTCAGCTTGCGCGCCATGGCGCGGCCCAGCTTGGTATGGGGCAGCATGCCCACGATGGCGTCGCGCAGCAGTTGCTCGGGCTTCTCCACGATGCGCTTGCGAAACACCTCGGTGCGCAGGCCGCCCGGCCAGCCGGTGTAACGGTGATACTGCTTGCTTTCTGCCTTGGCGCCGGTCACCCGCACTTTGGCGGCGTTGATGACGATGACGTGATCCCCGGTGTCGATAAAGGGGGTATAGCGGGGATTCTCCTTCCCCGTCAGGATGCGCGCGGCGCGCGAAGCGATGCGGCCCAGGGTTTGTCCCTCGGCGTCCACGACATACCACTTGCGCGCGATTTCCCCCGCGGAGGGGAAATACGTTGACATGCAACTCTCCCAGAAAGTTAAGTACAAAGAAGACCGCACAAGGCGGGCAACTTGCAGGACTGCCAAAGGTTTAAGAATAGGGCAAAGAACGAGTATTGTCAACGAAACAGGCGGGTTGAAATCATCGAGTGACCTGCCGGCTCGTGGCAAGCTTAGGCGGCGAGGAGTCGAATGAAGGCGAGACTTGCTTTCCGGCGGCTGGTCACGGGCCTGCCTGTTTTATTGGCCTTGATGCCCACGCTTTCTGCTGCAGCCGACCAGCTCAAGGCCCTGGAAGACCGGTTGAAGAACGCGTATCGCGAGAAGGTTGTGACTCTGCGCAACTTCTACGAGTCCAGCGATCTCCGTTACGACCAGAATGGCGAACTGGTTGGTTCGTCGAAATCCGGCCCGTGGACAGTCAGCGGTCGCATCGAGATCACGGAAGTCTCCCTGAAGCCGTCGGAACTCTCCATTTCTGGGAACCGACTGCTTGCTGTCTATGAACAGTCGGGGAACAAGTTCACGTACATCAGGTTGCCCGACCGCGTGACCCTTCGCATCGCGATCGATGGAGAGCCGTCGGAAGCCCAGATCCACAAGACGATGGCGACGGTCTTTGTGAGTTCCGGGGAGCTTGCCCGGGCTGTTCCACCGGTCTGGAAGAATTTCCTGGAGAAGGGCGACTGCAGTACGGAAACTGTGACCATCCGCGGCAAAAGTCCGATCAGCCTCGGCTCGGTAGTGCAAGGCAAGGCGATTTCCCAGCCCAAGCCGCTGTACCCATCCCTGGCCAGGCAGGCACGGATCCAGGGACCTGTGCGCTTGAAGGCCACTATCACGAAGCAGGGCACGATCAGTGGCCTTTGCCTGTCAAAGCCTATGGGCGCGGGACTCGATGAGGCGGCGATAGAAGCCGTGTCGCAATGGCGCTATCAGCCGTATCTGCTTGAAGGGGAGCCTGTCGAAGTAGAAACGCAAGTCACGGTCAACTTCAGGCTGGACTAGCTGTGAGGGCGGAGCGGTTCCGGGTCCGGCTCTCAGCTCCCAAACGTGCCCTTGTGTAAAAGGCGGAGGTTGGGAAAACCCATGAAGGGAAGATGCGTACTCAACCTGCTGCTGGCCCTAGGGCTGTTGGCTCTGCCCAACCCTCTCAAGAGCGCCGATCAGGTCGAAAGGATTTTGAAAAGGCAGTACGAGGGCCAGGAAGTTGTGCTGCGCCACTTCAACAGCGGCAGCCGATTAGAGGTTGCGAGCAACGGTGAGCTTCTGGCTTGGGGGCCGGTTGGTTCTTGGACTCTGTATTCCCATGTGTACATTGAAAAGGTGAAGGTTATGGGATCGGACGTCGTCCTCGATGGGAGGCGGCAATTCCTTGTGTATGACGATTCAAGAAAAACCTTTGAGGTGGGAGAAAAGAACCGGAAGAAGCAGGAAAGAGTGGTCATTGTCCTGCGGGGCGTGCTTCCGGGCGGGGAGGCGATGATCCGGGACCGTTTGGCGCAGATTTTTCTGAAGCCCAACGAACATCTGTATGAGCTGGTGCCTGTGTTCTGGCGGAGGTTCCTTTGTGAAGACGTCAATGCGAGGGCAAGCGCGGAACAGAAGAGGGAGTGTCCGGTGGATGCCGATTTTCGCGAGGCGCCCAAAGAGGGTACGCAGAAGTACCTGATTCCACCCAAGGCGGTGCATACGCCCGATCCGGAATACACCAACCCGGGACGAGGCGCGAAGCTGCAGGGCAGGCTCGAAATCTGGATGCTGGTGGACCGGGAGGGCAAGCCCGCAGCCACACGCATCGCCAAGCCCCTGGGGATGGGACTGGACGAAAGCGCCTTCGAGGCGGTCAATCAATGGCGGTTTCAGCCTGCCAGAAACAAGGATACGGGCGAACCCGCGCCATACATTGTCAAAGTAGAAGTTTCGTTCCGCCTCTGGGATTGAATCCCTATTCGTACGCCAGCGCCTCGATAGGGTCTTTCTGCGCGGCTTTGAAGGCGGGGTAAGCGGCGCCCAGCAGGGCTCCGGCGAGGGCGATGAGCGTGGCGCGCAGGATCCACCCGGCGGGAATCTCCACGCGCAGCGTGGGGAAGTTCTGCAGAATAAAGGCGCGCACGGCGAAGCTGAGCAGGATGCCCACGATCACGCCGGCCACAGCCATCAGCATGGTTTCCCGCAGGATGACGTTGATCACGTAACCCTTGGAAGCGCCCATGGACTTCAGGATGCCGATCTCGCGGGTGCGCTCCATTACCGCCGTGTACATGGACTGAAAGATCACGATGAAGCCGATGCACACCGCCACTCCGATCACCACGTTGATGAAAGCGGAGAAGCCGGGGATGTTGTCAAAAACCATGAGCGATAGCCAGGCCTCCA
>JBOGLL010000218.1:0-6480 GCA_050746065.1 Terriglobales bacterium
CGACTCGTTCGCCCCCCTATGAACCCCTGCCGCAGAATCCGCATAAAACAAACGGCTACCGCTGCTCAAGCCAAAGCCGTCCTTTATGGCGAACATGTAGCGAATATTTCTCTTGACAACGCTTTGCCTTTATTGCTACCATTTACATGCAATGTTTAGCACAGTGATTAGCAAGAACTGGCCAGCCCGGCAAACCCTTTGTTTCTGCTACTATGCAGCTAAGTCATTTCCCTCTGCTACTTTGCCCGGCCCATTTTTGCTAACTCCTTATCCCAAGCTATTTTAGAAAAAAGGGGGGTGGGGGGGGTAGCCCCCACAACAAGACATGCTTCAGTATCCCACTTGCAACCACGTTCGCACCAACGGCACCGTTTGCCAGTCTCCGGCGCTTCGGGAGAGCAACTTCTGCTACTTCCATCAGCGCGAGCGCCAGCGTCAGGACAACCTGCGCCAGGCCCGCACCGTCAAGCTCTCCACCAAGGTCCCGGCCCGCGACGACATGGACGCCGAGATCCTCGAGTCCCTGGCCCTGCCCGTCCTCGAAGACGCCGCCGCCATTCAGGTCGCCGCCAGCGCCGTCGTCCAGGCCATCGCCTCGAACCACATCCGCCCCCGCCGCGCCGGCCTGCTGCTCTACGCCTTGCAGATCGCGGCCCTGAACCTGCCCCGCGTTCGCCTGAATCTCTACGAGACCGACCCCATCGCTGCCACCGATCCCGAGCCTATCGAGAAACTGGTTCCCTTCGAGCCGGTGCCTCAGCAGTCGCTGGCCCGCGCCGCTATGGGCTTCGGCGAAAATGATCCAGACGCGGAAGCGTCCGATGAATAGCCAGTCCCGAGCACGCTCCGGCTCTGCGATCTCTGCGTCTTCTGCGGTGAAACAGAGAGGCCTAGTAAATCCGCTCCCTCCTCCGCAGGTTCCCGAAGCTGCCGATATTGGCCAGGGTAAACGCGAAGCGGAACTGGTTCTCGTTGCGCACCGTGCCCAGGGAGAAGCGCCGGTACTCCATGCTGATGCCGCAACAGTCCCAGTTGTAGGTGCCCTGGAAGGCGGAGTACTGGAGGAAGTTGAGGTTGTAGTCGAAGCCGATATTGGCGGCGGTGGAGATGCCGCGCTTGTTGGGATGTCCGTAGCCCGCGAGGATGCGTACCTGGTTGAACTTGACCGGGCCGGGGATGGGACTGGTGACGAAGATTTCACCGGGGGCCTGCAGGTAGGCATGGCTGCCTCCCAGGAAGTATTCCCCGAAGCGGTAGCTGAGCAGCGCAGTGGAGGCGTTCACGCGACCCTGCTTGAAGTCGTAGTCGAAATGCCATTCCGCGTCGAGGCCGGCGCCGGCGCGCACTCGCAGCCGGGAGATGAGCGGGGATAGCCGCCGTGGCTCGGTAAGGAACGCGATGCCGGCGAAGCTGGCCGTGGTGGTCAGCACGTTGCGGCGGCCGTTGACCACGGCGCCGCCGAAGTTGTCGAGGAAGAAGTACTTCTGCGCGAGTTCCCAGGTGATGATTTCGCGGGCATCGCCGGGACCGCAGTCGTCCTCCGGCGCGGTAGCGGCCCGACGGATGGTGTCGAAACCCTCGTCTTCCAGCGGCACGTCTCTTGCCGCCTCGTCTTCCTTCGCCTCGGGCAGGGGAAGGCAGTCCGCCTTGGGAGATGTGCGCTTGGCGTACAGACGGTTCACGATGGCGTACTCGAGCTCGCTGGTGTCGCTCAGGATGTCGCGCCAGTCGAAGCGGATGATGTTGTCGAAGTTAGTCACTCCCCCGACATAACGATAGGTGAAGCGCGGCTCGATGACGTGTTTGAACGTGTTGCCCAGCACCTGGCGCTCGAAGATGCGTCCCAGCGACGGCGGACGCACCTCCAGAGAAGCCTCGATCGCCCGGCGGTTCACGTCCTGGTTGTCGGGGACGCCGGGGCCGCCCACGGGCAGCCGCCGCTGCGTGTAGTAGGTATTACGCAACGCCACTTCCGGACGCACCGTCCAGCCGCCGAAATGCAAGGGCAGCGACGCCCGCGGATATACGTCAAAACGTCCCACCAGGTCGTTGGTGATGAACGACGGCTCCTTGCGTGACACGCCTTCCACCGCCACGTCGAACGACCAATACACCGGGGTGTGCGCCAGCTTGCGGTCTACGGTCGCCACTTCGAACGCCGGCGCATGCACGATGGTCACCAGATCGCCGGGCTCCGTACTCTGGAAGTTCTGGTAGCGGGCGGCGTAGGTGTTGAAAGAAAAGCCATCCACGGTCTGCGAAAGGAACGCCACCGACTTCACTTCCGAGTTCACCGCCTGGCTGAAGGCCTCGGTAAACGCCAGACGGAAAACGAACGAGCTCAGGTAATTAAGGTTGGCCACGCCGCGGAAGCCGAAGGGCCGCGACTCCAGCGTCACGTGGACGTCCTGCCCGCCCTGGTCCTCGTTGTCCGGAGCGAGCCCGCGGTCCAAAACCCCGAAATAACGCGCGTGAATGCTGGTGTTCTCGCTGGGGCGGGCGCGCATTTCCCCGTGCTGCGCCCAGCCGCGTGACGACCAGTACTCCGCACCCAAGGTGATGTCCAGGCTGCGGTTCACCGCCCAGTAAAAGCTCTCTCCCAGGATGATGCCCTTGCGCGATGACGTGCCGAACGTGGGCGTAAGGAACCCGGACTGCCGCTTCAGCCTGCCCACGGGATGGGCCGCGAACGGGAAGTAGAACACCGGGACCTTCTTCACTCGGAAGGTGGCGTTGTAGATGCGCGCGCGGTCGTCCACATCCACCACCACGCGGGTGGCATTGAACGTCCATTTGGGATTGGGCATCTCGCAGGAGGTCACCTGCCCGTCGTGGACGATGTATCGTCCGCGGCCCAGCTTCTCCACCAGCCGCCCGCGGAAGGCCAGCGGGTTGTTGGTGGTAAGGGTGACGCCGCGCCCGGCAAAACGCAGTCCGGTGGTTCCGGAGACGTTGTGGAACTCGCCCGATTCGGTGCGCACGTTGTAGGAAGCGCGGTCCGCCTGGATGTTTTCGTCGTGCGGCCCGCCTTCGAAGGAGACCTTGCCCGTGGCCGTGATCTGACCGCTGGCGGTGTCGTAGGTGACCTGGTCAGCGCGGAAGATGAAGGTCTGGTAGCGGATTTCCACCTCGCCCCGCAAATGGAACACGCCACTCTCCTTCTCCTGCTCGCGCGCACGGATGGTGACCTCTTCGCTCTGGGGCGCGGCCGGGGCCTGGGGTGTGGCCGCCTGTGCGGGCGGGTCGCCCACTTCCACCTCCGCCTGTGGTAACTGATTGGTAAATGCCTGCGGAGCGAGAAGCAGATGACAAGCAGCCAGCGCCGTGGTAATCAAGAGGATGCGGCGAGTCATGGCGAGGGCTCGAAGTTAGCACGCGAGCACCGCCTCAGGCAAAAAGTTGTTTCGCCGCTGCTCTGGTATCTCCGAAAACCCGGTTATGGCATGTCCCATTTGTGGAGAGAGGTGCACGTGCCCGCCACGGAAGGACGCCAGCGGAGCACGCGTCAGCGTGCTCCTGGATCCTGATTCCTTTCACTCACTCGACGAGCACGTTACGGAGACGCCCACGGCTCGCGTCAGCGTGCTGGTTGACCCCGACCTGCCCGGCGCCGGCGAAGACGCCTTTGCCGCCAGCCTCGAGGCAAAGCCCGCCACCGACGACGACCCGCTGTCGCTGGACGACGATACCAGCGGCCAGTTCCTGGGCGGCAGCGCCCGCGAAGGCCTGATCGCAGGGACGAACGGAGGGCGAACCTCGGGCACGAACGACGCTTCGCGCCAGGAGTCCAGCGGACTCGACGAACCGCTGGCGGACGTAGTGGCGCCACCGGCCAACGGATCCAACGACTCAGCTTCCGCCGCTGCCACGCCCGCACCCCAGACGGCCGGCAAGAACGGGGACGGCTGGCGCGAGGAAGTAACCAATCGGCTCGACGCCTATCGCAGCCGCCGCAAACGCCGCACCGAGCCATCGCTCAGCCTCAACTTCGAGCAGGCAGAAAGCGGCCCCTCTCCCAAGCTGATTCGCTTCCCCGGCCCAGCCATCGTGGGTACGTCGGTGCTGGATCAGGTCATGGTCGCGGAACCAGCGATGGCAGAACCTGACGCCGCGGTCACTGCTCCTGCGGCCAAGTCGGCCACTGCCGCAGGCGAACCTGCCGTCACCGGTACTCTGACGGTAGACGACCTGGCCTCCCTCGTCTCCCAGGTTCCGGCTGAGGAACTGGCGGAGCCGGTGGACGACTGGGCCTCTACCACTCCTCTGGAGCCCGAGGAAATGGTCGCGCCGGATACGGAAACCGCGTCGTCGCTGGCCATGACCCTCGAAACGGAAGACGAATCGGTGGGTGAGTCCGAACCCGCGCGTTTCTCCGAGTTCGTCACCGAGCGGGAATTCGTGCTCGAGCTTCCCTTGCAACCCGCTCCCTTGTCGCAACGCCTGCTCTCCACGGCGGTGGACGGCGGCCTGGTCTTCACCGCCACCCTGGTGTTCGCCACCACCTTCTTCCTGTTCACGGAAGCCGTACCTACGCTGCGTCTGGTGCTGCCCATGCTCGTGGTGGGGCCGGCCTTCTGGTGTGCGTACCAGTACCTGTTCCTGGTGCTGACCGGCGCCACGCCTGGCATGTTCGTTGCCGAGCTGGAACTCACCACGTTCGACGACGGCCTGGTGGACTTCCGCACACGCCGCTGGAGAGCCACCGCAACAGTCATTTCTTGCATCTCGCTGGGCTTGGGTTATCTGTGGTCGCTGGTGGACGAAGACTCGCTCACCTGGCACGACCGCATCACCCGCACCATGGTGGCGCCGGAGCGGCTGCTGTAGCTTCTAGGTGGAAGCGGGCGGTTCGCCCGCTTCCGCACCCTTCGTGAATCCCTCGTGCCCTTCGTGGTTTGCTTTCTTCCCGATTTGTTTTCTAATGTCCGGGCATGAAGCTCCCCAGCTTTGACTATGCCAACGCCCTCGACTCTGCCGTGGGCGCGGAAGGCCTGCATGCGGGCGATCTGGATGAAGCCGCCGCAACGGCCGCGGTTGCGGCGTTTCGCCAGCGCGTGGGTTCGGGCGAGATCGGCTTCCCTCGCCTTCCGGACGATCGCAGCGTATCCCGGGCTGTAACCGAGTTCGCCGACGACCTGCGCGGCTCGATTGACGACGTACTGGTGCTGGGCATCGGCGGCTCGGCGCTCGGGGCGTACGCTCTCGACGTCGCCCTACGCGGACCACATCCGCTGCAGGCACCGGCTCACAGTACCCGGCGCACTCGCGGAAGCAGGAAAACGCGAGCAGCCATGCCGCGACTGGTCGTGCTCGACAACATTGACCCCGGCCTGGCCGCGGCCGCACTCGAGCAGCTCAATCCCCGGCGCACGGCAGTGCTGGTCATCGCCAAGTCGGGCTCGACGGCGGAAACGCTCTCCCAATTCCTGATCGTCCGCCAATGGATGGTAAAGGCGCTGGGGCGCAAGGCACGCGCCCGCATCATCGCCATCACCGATCCGCACAAGGGCGACCTGCTGGCCATCGCGAAGGAAGAGCAGTACCCGCTGTTCTTCGTCCCGCCCGACGTCGGCGGACGCTTCACCGTGTTCTCACCCGTAGGCCTGCTGCCTGCGGCGCTTATCGGGCTCAACATCGAGAAGCTGCTCAGCGGCGCGCGCGCGGCCAACGCAGTCTGCTGGTCACCGAAGCTGGCGGACAACCCGGCCCTCGCCTCGGCAGTGGTCCACTACGCGCTGAATACGAAGCGCGGCAAGTCCATCGAAGTCGTCTTCGCGTACTCGTCGTTCCTCTGGGGTGCGGCCTTCTGGTACCGCCAGCTTTGGGCGGAAAGTCTGGGCAAACGAACTGACCGCTCCGGCAAAGTTGTCGAGTGCGGACAGACGCCGGTTGCCGCGCTGGGCGCCACCGACCAGCACTCGCAGCTCCAGCTCTACATGGAAGGCCCGCGCGACAAGATGATCACCTTCTGGCAGGTGGAACGCCCGCGCGCCGACCTGCGCATCCCGCGCGACTTCCCGGGCTACGACTCTTGCGGTTATCTGGGCGGCAAGAAAATGTCGGCGCTGTTCAACGCCGAGCGCACCGCCACCGAAGCCGCGCTCACTGCTGCCGGGCGTCCTAACTGTCGCTGGACCCTGGCCCGGGTGGATGAGTTCACGTTGGGCGCCTTCCTGCAGATGCTCGAATTCCAGACCGCCTTCGCGGGCGAACTGTACAACGTGAACGCCTTCGACCAGCCCGGCGTCGAACTGGGCAAGAAAATGACCTACGGTCTCATGGGCAGGAAGGGCTTCGAGGAATTCGCCAAGGGGCTGAGGAAAAATTAGCGGCCAGGGATCTTCCCCTGGCCCCTACGCAGGCGAGCATCCTGCTACTTCTTTTCGGGCTCAGCTTTGTATCCCTGCTTCTCGATGACTTTGATGATCTGCTCAGGATTGACCTTTGCGTCATCGAAGGTCACGCTGGCGGAGCCGGCTT
>JBOGLL010000219.1:0-4536 GCA_050746065.1 Terriglobales bacterium
TGCATCCAGGCCTCCCAGCAACGGACGGACGCGCACGTATCCATGATCCATCAGCATGCGGGCCACCCGGGCCGACGAGGCTTCGCTGGGTCAAGCACAGTAGAGGATGATCTCGCGATCGGTCGGCAGATCGGGCGTGGTGCGCTCCAGCTCGTGCATGTCCAGTCCGATGGCGCCGGGAATGCGCCGCGGATCGCCCTTCCGGTGCCCGGGCGCGCGTACGTCCACGATCACCGGGTTCTCGCCGTTCTCCATCAGGCTGCGCAAGTCTTCCACGTTGATGCGCACCTGGCGTAGCTCTTCAAAAAAGCGGCGGCGCTCGCGCCACTTGACGAAGATGTAGCCCGCGACGGCGGCAGCGATGATGGCCAGAGCCCAGTTCCCCAGGCCTGCCATGAACTCGATCACGCGGTCGATGGCATCCGAGAAGATCATTCCCAAACCGATGCCCGAACCGGCCCAGACCACGGCACCGAGGGTGTCGAAGGTGAGGAATGGAGCCCAGCCGACGCGGGTCGCGCCGGCCACGGGCGGGGCCACGGTGGAGAATCCGGGAACGAACTTGGCTACCACCAGCGAGCGCATGCCCCAGCGTTCGAAGAGCGACTCGGTCTGGCGGATGCAAGTGACCGGCGACAAGGAGATGCGGCACAGCGTGCTCAATACGCGATGTCCGTAGCGGCGTCCCAGCACGTACCAGGCCAGATCCGCCAGCACGCAGGCGACGACCGCCACCAGCAGCAACTGTGGCCCGGCGATCACACCCATAACCACCAGCGCTCCGGTAACGACCAAAGTCGGAAATGCCGGGATGGGCAGCCCAAGCTGCTCCAGCAGCACGTTCACGAAGACGAACGGCAGCCCGTACTGCGCGACTTTGGCGGTCAGTTCCTGCATTTGAGGATACGAATAATACCCCTTGCGTAGATGCAACAGGCAGCCGAAAAGGAACCGCTTTCTTCTCGCCGGCTTCCTGCCTTCACCTTCTGAAAACGCCGGTCCCAGGGCCGGACTCGCGTCTAGGGGTGTTCGTCGTCGGGAGGTGCGCAAACTGGCGATGTCTTTGCGCTTCGCTCCCAGGAGCTGGTTTGCCAATTGTCCTTGTTTTTGGAAGGGGGCGCCCATGGCGGAAGCGACAGCCGGAGGTAGGAAGCCAGGCCAGTGACATAGGGTTCGTACATGGCGTGCAGGCGCGCAAGATCATCGAGCGTGGGGTGCCTGCGGGAAGTATCCTCCGGCGTCCATCCGAGCGTGTGCCGCAAGCGCTCCCAATCTTCCGGCGTCAGACGCGGGCTGGGGGATGGTTGCGGCGATGTGGCGAATACCTGGGAGAGGTCGACGACCGCGTGCCGCGCCATGGCAAAGGTGAGCCGTGCCTGCCGCTCCAGGGGACCGGTTTGCGACGCCATGACCAGGGCACTGGCGTCGAGGATCGCCGTCAAGGCGCCCAGCCAGCTTTGATTGTCGTGCTGGGAGCGGAAGTAGGCGAGCACGGGATACGAAAGATGGCTCTCCATCAATTCGGCGGACCAGCGTTCCCATGCGTGAAGGAGCTGGCGCAACGCTTCCTGTCCATGTTCTTCCCGGTGGCGGTGAAGCAATTCCGCCGCCGTGGGCGGTGACCCGGCGCGTGCATCCAGCAGGGAGATGTTCACTTCCCTCCGCGAGAATGCCTGATACAGCACCGGCAGATATCCCAGCACCAGCGCGAGAAAGCCAAAGCCGGTGCCGGATTCCAGCACCGCCAGCACTCTGCCGGCGGTTTCGAGCGGAACCACATCACCGAATCCAAGGGTGAAGAAGGTGGTTCCGCTCAGGTACAGGTAGACAGCAAAGCTGCTCGATCCAGGAGCCACACTCAGCGGCGACCGTAACGACCATTGCAGCAGGCCGAAGCCCAGAATCAGCCCGACCGCCCAGAGCGCGAACAGAGCCAGCAGCGAGAGCGGTCCAAAGAAGCTGAGCAGCGCCTCGCGACGGCGGGCAGGCGCCAGTGCAGCCAGCACCCACCAGGCTCGCCAAGTGGAGCGATAGAAGAGCCGCGTGAGCCGGAATCGCCGGGTGACACGGCGCGGCAGGATCACCGTCTCGAACGCATCCCACAGCACGATGGCTATGAGTGCGATGCCGCCGATGGAAGCCACTAGCACGCTTTTCTCACCCACTGCGGAGATCGACGTTTGGAGGATCTGTTCCTCATGCTGCCGCGCTGCTCTCGTCCAGCGCACTCACCAGTTCGCTGGTGGTGAGGAGGGCATGCGCGAAAGTCGGGCCGTTCAACTGGTGTGCGGCGTGCATCCGTTCCCGGCTGAAGGCCGCGGTCGCGTCTTTCACCAGGGTCACGTGGTAGCCGAGTTCCATGGCGAAGCGGCTGGTGGACTCGATGCAGGTGTTGGCCAGCATCCCCACCACGATCACCTTGATGATGCCGCGCTGCTTCAGCCGAAAGTCGAGATCGGTATTGGCGAAGCCGCTCTGTCCCCAGTGTTCCTTGATCAGGATGTCGCTCGGTTGCGGCGCGAAATCGGGATGCCATTCGCCGCCCCAGGTGCCTTGGGCGAAGGTTTGCATCTTGCCGGAGTCGATTTGATCAGGGTTGGGATGGTCCCAGCCTTCGTAATCGCCGGGTTGCCAGCGGTGATGGGGCACGATGAAGACCTGGATGCCGGCCTGGCGAATGGCTGCCGTGATGGAACGAAGATTGTCGAGCAGCCGGACTTCCGCGGCGACTTCCCGAACGTAGGGCCACAGCTTTCCGCCCTCGCTGAGGAAGTCGTTGTAGGGATCGATGAAGAGCAGGGCCGTCGAGGCTGAGGCGTAACTTGCGGTAGTCATGTCATTACTCCAGTTGGCGGTTCATTACGAACGGGTATTATCGCGCGGTCACAAGAAACAGGGCCAAGCCGATGGCGAACAGATCTTCGGGGATAGCGATGAGCGCGTCCTTCACCTTCAGGCTGGCCACCAGCCGGGTACGGGCCTGGTAGCCCGCGAAGGCACCGACCAGTCCCCCGATCCCGCCCAGCGCGGCTCCCCCCAGCAGGGATTGGGTGTTGGCTGCGCACAGGCAGGCACCGGACAGCGCTCCCATGGCGATGCGTGCGATGAGCGGAGCAGGCGCAGTTCGCGGCGGAGTCTTGGGCAGCAGGTCGTTTACAAACTCACCTATGGCCGCGAGCGAGAAGATTGCGACGGCCGCGGTGGATCCCATGAACGCTACCGGCGTGCCCGTCAGATTCAGCCATCCCAGCCGCGCCGCCCAACTCGCAACGGCGGGAGCCGTGAGCGCACGCAATCCGGCGACGAATCCGATGCCGAGCGCAAGAGCAAAGGCGTAATTCGCACTCATACGTGTATCTCCTTTCGCGGCGTCATTCGCCGAGGAACGACACGATCCGCGGCATCACCTGCGCTGGAGCTTCCTCCATGAGCCAGTGTCCGGAGCCTGGAATCACGACGCCTTGCACGTTGGTCGCAACCAGCTTCGCCTGCTCGAAGAGAAATGTACCCGAGGCCTTCTCGCCGGTGAGAACGAGGAAGGGAATGTCCAGTCTGGTGGCTGAGAACGCTGCGAAGTCTTTCGCGTCCTGCTCGAAGGTCTTGAAGTACTGGAAGCCGGCCCGCATGCCGCCGTCCCGCGCATAGGCTGCGGCGTAGAGCCGTCGGTCGGCCTCAGGAACGGACTTGTTCTTGTCGGCAGCGAAGTCGTTCCAGAAGTGTTCGAAGTAGATGCGCTCCCGCCCTTTCACCAACGCAAGTGCCGTGTCGCCATGGAAGTGGAAGTGCCACAGATCGCGCAGCAGCCAAACGTCCCTCCAGTTGCCCACGCCGGGCAGGAACGCATCCATGAGGACGACTCTGCTGACCTCGCTGGGGAACTGCGCCGCGTAGGCGTAGGCCACCATCAAGCCGATGTCGTGCCCGACGACGCTCACCTGTGAGTAGCCGAGCTGGTGTACCAGACCCCGGATGTCCTTCGCGAGCGTCTTCTTATCGTAACCGTCCAGCGTGCGCTCCGAGCCCCCGGCGCCGCGCAGGTCCGGGGCGATCACGGTATGACTTTTAGCGAGCAAGGGCAGTAGCGGCGTCCACATGTGGCTGGTTTGTGTGTAACCGTGGAGGAAGACCACAACCGGCCCTTGGCCTCCAATCTTGTAGTTGATCCTCACGCCTTCCACACTCGCGACCTTCTCCGCAAATCCCTGGGGCAGGCGGGCGGCGTACGCAACGGGTACGGCAAGAACCAAGAACGCCAGTAATGTTCGTAGGATTTGACTTGCGGCGCTGTGATCCACATTCTTCACGGGATTCTCCTTTTTGCTGAACGCCGTCTTTATGTCTCCTCTCAGGACCCGAAGCACATCATCGGCCTGATGAAGATGCCGTCTGAGGGGGCTCATGAAGTGCCTCTGTTTTCTTGTCTCCCAGCGCGGGCGCCAGGCCAAGTTGCTGCATCAGGGAAAAGAGATTCGCGACTCCCCAGTGGTCGGTGATCTTGCCGTTGCGCACGCGCATCACGTCTACGGTCTCGAAGTG
>JBOGLL010000220.1:0-3556 GCA_050746065.1 Terriglobales bacterium
GTGTCCGTCGGGATCGCGGAAGTAAAGACTGGCGCCGCCGCGCTCCCAGCGCTTCTTCTCCTCGATGGCGATGCCGTGTGCTCGAAGCCTTTGCTCCCAGGCCTCGAGGTCGGCGGCGGCGATAGAGAAGGCCAGATGCTGTTGGCCCTTGGCGTCGTGGTCGGGCGACGCGCCACGCTTGAACAACAGCAGCAGGTTCGGCCCCGGGGCGATCATCGGGATCAGGCGCTGCGGCTCGAATACGTCCATGCGCTCGAGTCCCAGGACTTCCGCATAGAATCGTGCGGCGCGATCGAGGTCCTCGACGTAGAGGCAGCTTTCCAGGACTCCGTTGATGCGAGGTGGGATTGCCGGTTCCATTGATCGCTACGGCCGCGCCTTCAGGTGCTTCTCGCGCTCTTCGGCGAGCAGAGCGACACGTGCCGCGCCCATGAGCCCGGCGTCGCCACCGAGTGCGGCTTTCACGATCTGGGTGCGGCGGCGCGCGTCGGATTCCGTGGCTGCGTAGACGAACGAACGGCGGCGCACTTCCTCGATCATCACGGGAGCGAAGGCGTCCCAGGCGCCGGCCACGCCTCCTCCAATGACGTACATAGGCAGGTTGAGGGCGTTCACCAGTCCGGCCAGCAGCACTCCCAGCATCCTGCCGACCGTGGCATAAATGGCCTGCGCGGCGGCGTCGCCGCCTTGCGCGAGCAGGAAGACAGACTTTGCGTTGAGCTCGCGGGCCCGCGACAGGCGCTCCAGTTCCGGAGCGCCGCCGTGGACGATGGCCTCCTCCGCCATGCGCTTTACGGCGGTGGCCGAGGCGTATTGCTCGATGCAGCCCCGGCTGCCGCATCCGCAAACCGGGCCGTCGGGATTGACGGTGATATGTCCCAGTTCACCGGCCATGCCGGTCATGCCGTGCCACAAGTGGCCGTCGAACACCAGGCCCCCGCCCACGCCGGTGCCCAGAGTGATCATGCAACTGTCGTCGACGTCGCGCGCGGCGCCAATCCAGAATTCTCCCAGGGCGGCGGCGTTGGCGTCGTTCTCCAGGATGACGCGCGTCTTCAGGCGGCGCTCGATCTCGTCGCGCACCGGGTAATCGTACCAACCGGGCAGATTGGGAGACTCGCGCAGCAGCCCGGTTTCCATGTCGATGATGCCGGGCACGCCGATACCGATGCCCGCCAGAGTGCCCTGTTTGGCGTGCCGTCCCAGCACTTCGCGGATGGCGCGGCACATCCCATCGAGCACCGCGTCCCGGCCACGGTGAGGGCCAGTGTCGAGCGTGACGCTCTCCAGCAGGCGGCCGTCATCACTCACCGCGGCAATCCGCAGGTTCGTGCCGCCCAGGTCAACGCCAATGGCGAACGTGCTCATGCAGTGTCAGGTCTCAGGCGTCAGGTGTCAGGAATCGGGAATCTTAGCAGAGACAGGAAGCAGTAGGCAGGAGGCGGGAGGTAGGAGGCGGAGGATGGAGGCCGGAGGATGGAGGTGGGAGGATGGAGGCGGGAGACCGCGAAACCTGATACCCGAAACCCGAAACCTGAAACTGCTACCTGGGTCTGAGCTTTCCCCTCTCCAGCGAGAACCTTTCGCCGCGCCAAGTGACCTGGCGGCCCAGATAGCTCCCCGCCCAGACCAGGAGCCCCAACACATCGCACAGCGGAATCAGCCACAGCCGGCGCCAAAGGGCGCGGTCTCCGAGGACGCGCATGCCGACGGAGGCAACCAGAGCCAGGCGAAACGCGATGCCTGCCGTGAGCACGGCTGCGGCAGCCTGAGTGAACGCGAAGCTCCCAGCCGGCGTGATGGAAAGCAACGCCGCAGCCGTCACAGCCCACACCAGCAGGTAGGTGACGAATAGCCCGGCATAGCCGGCAGGACGCGAATGCCGCATTCCGCGTCCCCAGCGGAGCTGGTGCTTGAGAAAGCCAGCGAGCGAATAGGGCGGGACGTAGTGGTCCACCACCAAGTCGGAAAGCACGACCTTGAGTCCGGCCGCGGCCGTACGGGCGCCCAGTTCGTAATCGTCGGCGAGATGATCCACCAGCGGTTCGAATCCGCCGATCTTGCCCAGTGCGTCGCGCGTGGTGGCGATTGTGGAGCCAAGGGCAAAACGCAGACCTCCGTCGAGCAGCCGCGCAGCCAGGACCCCAGGAGCAAAGTGAACCGCAGTGGTCACCGATTCCAGCATCGAGCCCAGTGTCGGCGTAGGAACGCCACGATACAGACACGTCACCATGCCCACGGCGGGGTCGGCAAGCGGCGCCAGTACGCGCCGGAGATAGTCCGGACGCACCCGGATATCGCTGTCGGCAATGATCAGGTGGGAGTAGCGGGCCTGGGCCAGCATTTGGATCAGGCTGCTCACCTTGCGGTTTGCGCCCAGTACCTGGGGACACACCACCAGTCGAATCGGGCGGTCCGGATGGTCTGCGATCAAGCGCTCGATGACCGTTACAGCCGGGTCTGCCGCATCCGCCACGCCGAAGATGATCTCGAACTCAGGGTAGGCCTGGGCGCAGAGGCTGCGGAAGTTCTCGTAAGCTTCGGGATCGGCGCCGCGTACCGGCTTGAGCACCGAAACTGCCGGCGTGAAGCCGGCCGCCGGCGGGGCAGGCGATTCATGGAAACGGCGCGCGGCCCTCAAACAGAGCAGCGAGTACGCCATCCCGGCCACGGTGAGTGCGATGGTTCCTATGGAGAGAGCCAGCAGCATGGCTGATCGACCTAACACCCGAGACCTGACACCTGCGACCTGCATCAACAGCGCCATACTTTATAATGGAAGTTTCATTGCAATTCACTGGAGCACACAGCACACATGATCCGTTTTCTTCAGTCCTCTCAGAGAACCGCCAAATACCTGATCGGAGGCTTCCTGCTCCTGATTTCGTTCAGTCTGGTGGTCACGCTCATTCCCGGCTCGCTCACGGACAGCGTGGAAGGCCAGTCCGGGCTGGTGGCCCGTGTCGGCGACATGGACATCACCCTACAGGAGGTGAACAGCGCCGCCAATCGTATGGGTCGGCAGCAGTTCCCGCGCGGACTCCCGGCACAGTTCGCGGGTTTCTTCCGCCAGCAGGCTGCCGAACAACTGGTGGTCCGCAAGGCCATTTTGGCCGAAGCCCATCGCCTGGGCCTGCAGGTAACCGACGAAGAACTGCGCGCCGAACTACGCAGCGGCGCCGTGGGGCAGATCCTGTTTCCCGACGGCCAGTTCATCGGTCAGGAGAAGTACCAGAACTTTGTGCAGCAGAACGCGGGCATGAGCGTGGCCCAGTTCGAGCGCGAGCAGAAGGATTACCTGCTGCTGCGCAAGATGTCGGGTGTGGTCACGGGCGCAGCCCAGGTTACGCCCGACGACGTCACCAACGAGCTGCTGCGCCAGAATACGCAAGTGAAGCTGGAATACGCCGTCCTGACCAGCGAATCGGTAAGCAAGGGCATCCAGCCGGCTGAGGCCGAACTGCGGGCCTTCTTCGAGCAGAACAAGCAGCGCTACGCGAACTCGCTGCCGGAAAAGCGCAAGGCGCGGTACGTGGTGCTGGATGGGGCGCGGGTG
>JBOGLL010000221.1:0-6698 GCA_050746065.1 Terriglobales bacterium
CCCACCGGCTCCGGCGCACGCGACGTCCGCCTGTTCCGCAACGGCTCGCTGGTCAAGGTCTGGCGCGGAGATGTGCTCAAAGGGCAGAAGCAGGTCACGCTCGAGGCCACGGTCTCCATCGTCGCCGGCCCCAACCGGTTCACCGCCTACGCTTTCAACAAGGACAACATCAAGAGCAGCGATGCGGAGGTCGTGATCACGGGCGCCGAGTCCCTTCGCCGGAAAGGAACAGCCTACGTGCTGGCCATCGGCATCAATCAGTACGCGAACAAGGATTACA
This sequence comes from Terriglobales bacterium, assembly GCA_050746065.1. Taxonomy (GTDB): domain Bacteria; phylum Acidobacteriota; class Terriglobia; order Terriglobales; family Acidobacteriaceae; genus CAZXVY01. The sequence goes on from JBOGLL010000221.1 coordinate 281, forward strand.
ACCTGAACTACGCCGTGGCCGATGCCCAGGTCTTCGCCGAAGAACTGGCCCGCCAGCAGACCAAGTTGGGCGAGTACGCGAAGGTCGAAGTGATCCCCCTGCTCGATAAGGACGCCACCAAGGCCAACCTGCTCGCCGCGCTGAAGCGTCTCGCGGGAGAAACACCACCGGCAACGCCCGCTTCGACGTCGCTGCAGAAGCTCCAGCCTGCCCAACCCGAAGACGCTGTCTTCGTCTACTACGCCGGACACGGCACCGCCTCCGGTCCGCGTTTCTATCTCATCCCGCACGACCTGGGCTACACCGGCTCGCGCACCGCGATCGACGAGGTCGGCCTCAAGGCCATCCTCGAGCACTCGATCTCCGACCGCGACCTGGAGCAGGCCTTCGAGAAGATCGACGCCGGGCGGCTGCTGCTGGTGATCGACGCCTGCAACTCCGGCCAGGCACTGGAAGCCGAAGAGAAGCGTCGCGGCCCGATGAACTCCAAGGGCCTGGCGCAACTGGCCTATGAGAAAGGCATGTACGTGCTGACGGCGGCGCAGGGTTACCAGGCAGCTCTCGAGGCAGCGCAGCTCGGCCACGGCTATCTCACCTATGCGCTGGTGGAAGAAGGTCTGAAGACTCCCTCGGCCGATTCCTCACCCAAGGATGGGAGTGTAGTCGTCCGCGAGTGGCTGGACTACGCCACGCTGCGTGTCCCACAGATGCAAGAGCAGGGCATGCAGGAGGCGCGCAAGCTGGGCCGCAACCTGGCGGTGGTCGAGGGCGAAGAGAAGATTGCAGATCCAGCCCAGCGCAGTCTGCAACGCCCGCGCGTGTTCTATCGCCGCGAGGCAGAGGCGCAACCGCTGGTCGTCGCCAAGCCGTAGGCGGCCGGGCCGCCGACGCCAGCATCACTTCAGAGTCTTGTCCAGGATGGCCGAGATCTCTTCCTCGCCAAACTCACCCGAGCGGTCGTACACCACCTTGCCTGCTTTGTCGAAGATGGTGATGTGCGGGATGTAGCCGTGGTAGTGGGTGCGCACGAGGTTCTTGTGGGCTTCGGCGCGCTTCACGTCGATGTCAACGATCACAAACTGCACGCGGCCTTTGTACTTGTTATAGAGACTCACCGTGCGCCGCGCCTGGCGCTTGGAGTTGTAGCACTCCTCGCCGAAGAAGATCACATAGTTCGGCTTGCCGGCTACGAGGCCGTCTTCCATGCGTTCGCCGCTGATGAGCGGGCCGTCGTGGCTGTCGGAATCGTAGTCGAGCTTGGGATTGAGTTTGAGATCGTCGGCAGGCTGGGCGGAGGCCAGGAAAGCGGCAAACAGGGCGATAAGAAGAAGACTAGAGCGCATGATGGAAATTGGATTCAAGTGTAGCGAGAAGGTTACACCTCCCGCGTGAACCTGTGAACCGCAAGGATGGGTTGCGGCAGTCGTAAGGTCCTTCGTCCCGACAAGTCGGGACTCAGGATGACAAACGTGCGGCGCGTGCTACACGCCCACGGGGAAGGGCTTGGCGGTCGCGGGGGCGGGAGCGGTCTCGACGCCCAGCGTCCACCGCTCGAAGCGGCCCTGCAACAGCGACATCAATCCCGTGTACCAGTAGCCGAGAACGAACAGCACCAGGAAGGGCACAGTGATGTAGTTCTCGTTGGCCACGGCGTAGTACACGGCGGCGGCAAAGTAGCTGCCGATCAGCAATTCGATCCACGGCACCCAGCTCAGACGGCGGCGGTACTTGCCGGAGTGAACGCGAGAACCCTTGGCTTCGACGCAATACTTGGGCGTGCGCTTGAAGGAACTCTGCACGCCGAACAGCGCTTCCAGCACGGCGCGCGTGTTGGTGACGGTGAGCCCGATGCCCAGCGCCATCAGAAAGGGCAGATACAGGAAGGTGCGCGTCCAGGTGCGCGGCATGAGCTCCTTCTGAGAAACCAGATAGAAGCTGGAGATGGAAAACGTGGACGCCAGGAACAAGGGCAGGTCAATGTAGAGCATCTGGAACCAGCCCTGGTAGAAGCGGATGATCATGGCGGGCAGCAGCAAGGTGGAAAGCACGATCATCAGCGGGTAGCTGATGTTGGCCGTGAGGTGATACCAGGCCTCGATCTTCACCCTGCGCGGCAAATCGCTCTTCAACAGGCGCGGCAGAATCTTTTTCGACGTCTGGATGAGGCCCTTGGCCCAGCGCGCCTGCTGGGTCTTGAAGGCGGTCATCTCGATGGGCAGCTCAGCGGGACACTCAACGTCCTGCCGGTACACGAACTGCCATCCTTTTAGTTGTGCGCGGTAGGAGAGATCGGTGTCCTCGGTGAGGGTGTCATGTTCCCAGCCGCCGGCGTCCTCGATGGCCTGGCGGCGCCACATGCCGGCGGTGCCGTTGAAGTTAAAGAACACGCGCGAGCGCGAACGGCCGCCGTGCTCCAGTACGAAGTGGCCGTCGAGCAGGATGGCTTCGACTTCGGTGAGGAACGAGTAGTTGCGGTTGATGTGCGTCCAGCGCGTCTGCACCATGCCCACTTTGGGCTCGGTGAAGTGGTGGATGATGCGCAGCAGGAAATCCTCGGGCGGAACAAAGTCGGCGTCGAAAATGGCGATGAACTCGCCCTGCGCGGTCTTCATGCCCTCCCGCAGTGCGCCCGCTTTGAATCCTTCGCGGTTGTCGCGATGGTGATAAGTAATGGCGTGGCCCAGCGCGGCGTAGCGCTCGACGACGGCGGCGGCAACGTCCTGGGTTTCGTCAGTGGAATCGTCGAGCACCTGGATGTCGAGCTTTTCGCGCGGGTAATCCAGCCGGCAGACGGCGTCCACCAGGCGCTCCACCACGAACTGCTCGTTGTAGATGGGTAGCTGCACGGTCACGCGCGGCAGATCTTCAAAGTGTGCGGCGGGTTCGGTGGCGCGGTTCTTGCGGTTCTTGTAATACATGTACACCAGGATGTAACGGTGCACTCCGTAGGCCGCCAGAATGATCAAAACGATGAAGTAAGGAACCAGCAGGGCGACGTCAAAAGCGTTGAGCTCGTAGAGGCCCGTGAACGTGGTGTCGAAAAAGTGCGTGCGGATGTATTCCGCTACTCCGCGCGAGCGGAGAAAGAGAGCCGCGAACACCACGGTCGCCAGGTTGATCAGAAGGAGTGCTCCGTTGAGGAACGCCGCACAGCCAGCGTCCCAGGGGCATCTACAAAAGATTGATTATACACGACTTTGGGACGAGTTGGTGGGCCTTGATTACGGTTCTTCCTCCACCTTGATGGCCTTCACCTCGACCGCCTTGCGATCATTCTCTTTCACGGTGACAGTCACGCCCTTGTCCTCATACCTCTTGATCATGTCGGGATCGTTCGAGCCGTAGTAGACGTCCGCACTGCTGTCCAGTGCGAAGACGGTGTAGGCGCCGGGGCGCACGCCGCGCATGAGGAATCTCCCGTTCTGGTCCGTAGTTTCGCTCTTGTACCAGCCTTGAAGGTGACGGTGCTTTTCCTCGGGCGCGGCCCGCACCCGGATTCCCGCGACAGGTTTCTGCTGGTCGTCCAGGACAACGCCTTCGATCTGGGCGGCCTCCGTACTAAGGACGATTTCCACCGGCCCGGCAACGTGGCCCTCGCTGATGGTGAAGCCTTCGTCACGGGCGTCGCTCTTGCCTACCGTGGCGGCCTTCAAATAAAGGCCGCTGATAGCCGTGGACCAATCCCGGCCACGTGGCCGGGAAACCACCTCGACGCGGTAGGTTCCGTCGGTCACGTCTTCAAACTCGAACGTGCCATCGGCTTTGACGGTTCCCATCCCGCGTCCCCTGCGACTGAAGCCCATCATGGAAAGGGAATCATCCTCCTCGGCGGGCCTAAGAAAGACCAGCAGCGACGCAAGCTCGACTGAGCTGCTGCCCTCGATGCGGACACGGCCACGAACCGCCGTCTTCCCGCTCGGCACTAGTGTGAGTGCGAGGTCATCAATGTCTTCTTTCCCCACTTCGACCTTAAGTGAGGCGAGCTGACCCCAGCCCGAGGGAGAAGGCTGGAAGGCGACCAGCGTGTACGAGCCAGGCAGGACGTCCTCAATCTGGAAGGTGCCGTCCTTTGCCACTTCGGCGTTTTCACGGAAGCCAAAGCTGAATCCTTCGCTGGGAACCAGCATCACACGCGTTCCCGCTTCCGGAGCGGCGGGGCCGATGAGCCGGCCGCTTACATTCACAGCGCGTACGGCGACAAGCGAGAAATCAGCGCGCATCTCTTCTCCCGCCTTGATTTGGAGCCGGGCCGCATCGGCCCGCTCGACGACGCCGGGGTAGAAAGTTGTGGCGTAGGCGAGAGTTCCTTTGCGTTCAGACTTTCCCGGTGCGGCCACTGGCCCGCGGTCCCATCGTTGCTGCGGGTCGGCTTGCAGGTAATAACTTCCGGCCCGCAGACCATGCAATCGGTATTCGCCCAGATCGTTGGTCGTGGCTTGCTGCACCGGAAGCAGCCGCCTCCTGCCGGAGTAGAACCGGTCATGCATGATTCGCACCTCGACGTTGCTGACGGGTTCGCCGTCTGCGTCCAGAATGCGTCCTGCAACCACGCCTCCGGGCACAAGCAGGGCGATGATGTCGAGCTTCTGGCCAGCACTCAGCACGACCGGCAAGTTTTCGCGGCTGCGGACCCACGCAGACCCTACGCCCAGGCGTTCGACGCGAAAGCCCTCACGCTCAACCTGGAGCGAGTAGCGTCCCGGTTCGATGTCTTTGATCTCGAAGCGGCCCTCGGCATCGGTCGCGGCCTGGTACTTGCGTGACTCCTGCTCGAAGGATTCGAGGCGGACCGTGGCCCGCCGGACGGATTCATCTGTGCCCGCCTTGATGACCATGCCCTTGGCTGAGGCTTTTTCCGGCGGTTTTTCGGCAGGTTGTTGTGCCGTGAGAGGCAGCGAAATCAGAATCAGAAAGGAGGCCCAGAGTTTCATGCCGAGTGTCTCCAGCGAGCAAAGCTTGGGGCCCTAGTTCAGGAAATACGTCCGGTACAGTGTATCGCGCTGGGCGGGACGGAAGCCGGCGTCGCGGATGATGCGGCGCAGCTCCTCCTCCGTCGTGCAATTGGTCACGCCGGCGGCGCGAACCACATTTTCCTCCAGCATCACCGAGCCGACGTCGTTGCCACCGAAACGCAGGCCGAGCTGACAGACCTTGAGGCCCTGGGTGACCCAGCTCGCCTGTACGTTCTTGATGTTGCTGAGGAACAGGCGGGCGATGGCCAGGACTTTCAAGTATTCGACCGAGGTGGCTTCATCCCAGTGGCGGCCGCCGAGCGCGGTGTTCGCCGGCTGGAATGACCAGGGGATGAAGGCGGTGAAGCCTCCGGTCTCTTGCTGAAGGTCGAAGACGCGCTGGAAATGATTCACGCGATGCTCGATGTTCTCGCCACAGCCGAACATCATGGTGGCCGTCGTTCGCATTCCAAGCTGGTGGGCGGTGCGGTGGACGTTGAGCCAGTCGTCGGTGAGGCACTTGAGGCGCGCGATCTTGTAGCGCACTTCGTCGTCGAGGATCTCGGCGCCGCCTCCGGGGATGGAATCGAGCCCGGCATCGCGCAGGCGGCTGATGGTGTCGCGAATGGAGAGGCCGCTGAGCGCGGCGAAGTGGATGATCTCTGACGCCGAGAAGCAGTGCAGGTGAACGCGCGGGAAACGCTGCTTGATGCCGCGCATCAGGTCCTCGTACCAGGAAAGCGGCAGGTCGGGATGCAGGCCGCCCTGCATGAGGACGCCAGTGCCACCGAGTTCCACGGTTTCCCGGACCTTGTCGTAGATCACCTCATGCTCGAGGACGTAGCCTTCCTTCGACTTCGGGCCCTTCACCGGACGATAAAAGGCGCAGAAGGTGCAGTACTCGGTGCACAGATTGGTGTAATTGATGTTGCGATCGATGACGTAGCTGACTACGTCTTCGGGATGCAGGCGTCGGCGGAGAGAGTCGGCTTCCATGCCGATGCCGATCAGATCATCGGAGCGAAAGAGGTCGAGGGCTTGTTGGTGCGTCAAAGACATCGAGGTCCTTCGCTGCGCTCAGGATTTCGCCTGCGGGCTGCCGCTTCGGCTCGCTGCGCTCCCCTGCACTCACGCCCGCAAAGCGGCTCAACTTCCATACCGATGCCGATCAGGTCGTCGGAACGAAAAAGGTCGAGGGCTTGTTGGTGCGTCAAAGACATCGGACAGTACTCATTCTAGCGGCTTGCTGTGGGTTGTACCAATGGGGCGCGGGGAAACGAAGAATTCGGAGCTTTCGAAGCTTTCGTGAGAGGTGACGGGGAAAAACCGAGATTCCTCGACTCGCGTTCCCTCTCGCGACTCCGCGAAGCGGGGTCGCGTCGGTCGCGCTCGCGCGCGGAATGACAAACATGAAGATTGCCGTTCGGCACGGCTGAAGCCGTGCCCTTCCGAGGACTATCCTGGCA
>JBOGLL010000222.1:0-4164 GCA_050746065.1 Terriglobales bacterium
TGGAAATCGGCGAACCTGACTTCGATACGCCCGGGAACATCATCGAGGCTGCCGTCGATGCCCTGCACAACGGTTGGACGCACTATGGACCTTCCGCCGGTCTGCCCGAACTGCGCCAGGTGGTGGCGGAGTACATCACCCAGACCCGCGGAGTGCCGGTAGCTCCCGAGGAAGTAGTGATTGTTCCTGGCGCCAAACCAATCATTTTCTTTGCCATCTTGGCATTAGTTGAACGAGAAGATGAGGTCATTTATCCCAATCCCGGTTTTCCCATCTACGAGTCCATGATCAACTTTGTGGGCGCGCGCCCCGTGCCCATCCATCTGCGTGAAGAGCAGGACTTTCGGTTGGACGTGGACGAGCTCGCCAGCCACATCACCGACCGCACACGGCTGGTGATCATCAACTCGCCGCACAACCCTACGGGAGGGGTGCTCGAAGAGAAGGACATCCGTGACATCGCCGCTGCCATCGGCGACCGCGACATCATGGTCTTCGCCGATGAGATCTACAGCCGCCTGATCTACGAGGGTGAGCATCACAGCATTTTTTCGCTGCCGGGATGGCGGGAGCGCACCGTGCTGCTCGACGGCTTCTCCAAGACCTACGCGATGACCGGCTGGCGCCTGGGTTACGGGGTGATGCGCGCCGACCTGGCGCAGCATTTCTCGCGCCTGGTGACCAACGCCAACTCCTGTACGGCCAGCTTCACGCAGATCGCAGGCATCGAAGCCCTGCGCGGTGACCAGAGTTCCGTGGACAAGATGTGCGAAGAGTTCCGCCGCCGCCGCGATTTCTTCGTCGCCGGGCTGAACCGCATCCAGGGATTCAGTTGCCGCATGCCCAAGGGCGCGTTCTACGTCTTCCCCAACATCACGGGAACCGGCTGGAGGTCAAAGAAGCTGGCTGATGCGCTGCTCGAGGAAGCCGGCATCGCCTGCTTGGCGGGCAAGGCCTTCGGCGCCTACGGCGAAGGCTACCTGCGCCTCAGTGTGGCCAACTCCATCGAGAACCTGGAGAAGGCCCTTGGACAGATTGATGAGTGGACGAAGAAGCGGCTGTGATTACTAGCGATCCAGGCTACGCGAAAGCTTGGTCCGCAATCGCGACCTTGGCGCTTTTACTCGTAACGATGCCCAGTTCTCCCCAGACGGGCACCACAATTCCCGCAGATGTGAGTACGCTCGCCTCCCACCCCCACCAATTACTTCTCTTGAGAATTACTCTTCACGTTGACCGAGGGCTCAAAGGCGGCCATGAATTCATAATCCGAGGTGATGGCACGGCTACCCTTCGTATTTGGCCGCCTAACTCCAACCGAAAGCTCATCCCGGTGTGTTCAGGCCGTGTGGGACAAGACGTAGTTGACGAGGTGCTGGCTTCGTTTGCCGGTGTCAATTTCGAGGGGCTGAATGACCACTCGGGTGAAATCCGCTTGAACGCGTTCGACGTGTCCTATCATTACATTGCTGCGCAGCTGGGCGACAAACGGGTCAGAAAGGTCTTTACTACCGGTCCTGATGCTTCTGACCGCCCGGTCAGTCCGCAACTCTTAAGGCTCGAAAAGGAGCTGCAAGACTTGAGGGGCAGACTCATGTCCCAGAGAAAGCTGAAGTGCGTGATTTCCGGCGCCTGAGGATGAAGGAATTCTGCCGGCTTGTTTACGCGACTCCAAAGGAAACCAGATCAGCTTTACCATGTATGTTTGCGGAAGCCGAACAGATGCCTTCTGTGTAGACAACGTAGTGGTGTCGAACCCCGGCCCCTGAGTCATCCCGCTCCCTACAGGGAGCGTGGCGGGACACGTTCCTGTAAACTGTCCCACCGCTATGAACGAGCGCAAGTCCTTCCGCGTCTTCGCCACTTGCAATGTCGGTGACGACGCCCTCAACCTCCTGCGGCAGCGCGGCTATCAGCTTGAGGTCTATCCCGGTCCGGAAGCGCCGCCCAAGACGCTGATTATCGAAAAAGTTAAGAGTGGGATTGACGGCCTGATTACTACGCTCCGCGATCCCATCGACGGAGAAGTCTTCGCCGCTGGGCAGGGTACCCTTAAGGTAGTGGCCCAGGACGCGGTCGGGTTTGACAACATCAACCGCGCCGAGGCCAACCGCTACCAGGTCCCGTTCACCAACACCGCCGACGTACTCACCGAGGCCACGGCGGAATTTGCGTTCTTCATCCTGGCCTCGGTGGCGCGCAAGCTCTGGCCCAGCGAACATCTGGTGCGCGATAACCAGTGGGGATCGTGGCATCCCTTCCTGCCATTCCTGGGTGATGAGGTCACAGGCAAGACCATCGCCATTATCGGGACCGGCCGCATCGGTCTGGCCATGATCAAAAAGTGCACCGGCTTCGACATGAACATCCTGTGTTACGACCCGGTGTTCCAGAACAATGCATTCGTGAAGGCCATCCAGCAGCTCATGGACCTCCGCCATGTCCACGGTTTGCAGAAGGAGAAAACGTGGATCAAATATGTAAGCGTGGAGGAGGCGCTCTCCGGCGCCGACTACGTCAGCCTGCACGTACCCTTGCTGCGGGAAGGGGAGAGCGATGCGCCCACCTACCACCTCATCAACGAACGCACGCTCAAGCTGATGAAACCCACCGCCTACCTGGTCAACACGTCGCGAGGTCCGGTGGTGGATGAGAATGCCCTGGCGCGCGGCCTGAGGGAAGGCAGGATCGCCGGCGCGGCGCTCGACGTCTTCGAGAAAGAACCGCTCCCGCCCGATTCACCCCTGCGCGACCCGGCTATCGAAGACCGTTGCCGCATCTTTCACCACTTCGCATCCGGCGCTCGCATCACCCGGCTCTCCACCGATCCCGACAAAGGCATGGCCGGACGCTGCGTGCAGGGTCTCATCGACGTGCTGGAAGGGAACTACGGCGGGGACATCACCAAGATGCCGTACGTGGTGAACAAAGAAGCGCTCGGGAAGTGAATCATTGAATCAGTGCATCATTGAGTCATTGAATTGATACGTCCGTTCTTCGGCGAAACAATATTGATTCAATGATCCGATGATTCAATGACTCACTCTGCTTTCCTTCTCCGCCACTAACGACTGGAAGATCCTCAGCCCATCCGCCGATCCGAGCTGGATCTCGCTCGAGCGGTCGGGGTGAGGCATCATGCCGCAGACGTTGCGGCCTTGGTTGCAGATACCGGCAATGTTATCCAGCGACCCGTTGGGATTGCCCTCCGCCGTGGCCTCACCCTCGGCCGTCACGTAGCGGAACAGGACCCGATCGTCGCGCCTGAGCGCGGCCAGCGTCTCCGCATCGCAGAAGTAGTTGCCCTCCATGTGCCCGATAGGTACCTTCAGCGCCTCGCCCTTGTGCAGCGCTCCCGTGAAAGGTGAGTTCACGGTTTCCACGCGTACGTGCACCGGGCGACAGATGTACTTGAGTCCCACATTGCGCATGAGGGCGCCGGGCAGCAGGCCGGCTTCGCACAGGATCTGGAAGCCGTTGCAGATGCCCAGCACCAGACCGCCGCCGCGGGCAAAGCGGGTTACCGACTCCATCACGGGAGAGAATCGTGCGATGGCGCCGGTACGCAGGTAATCGCCGAAGGCAAAACCTCCAGGGATGACGATAGCGTCGCAGTTCTCCAGGTCGGCCGACTCGTGCCACAGGTAGGTAACCGGCTGGCGGGCCACTTCACCCAGGGCGTACCAGGCGTCGTGGTCGCAGTTGGAGCCGGGGAAGACGATGACGCCGAATTTCATGGACACAGGCCTCGCCGTGGGGCTGCCACAGACCAGTCTAGCATCCGCTTCAAGGGCGCCGAGGCAACGGGTTACATGCGGTCTCCGGGCTTCGGCGTGGTTGCGGGACTAGGTGGCGTCGGAGGGCTGGCAGGTTGGGCAGGATGGGCAAAATGGAAGCCCCGGGCCCGCGGCGCGGCCATCGGACTCGGCCAGCGGTTCTCGCGCTCCTGCTTGATCGCCTCCAGCCTCTTCCACTGTTCCACGCTCAGCGAGCGACGCAGGGCCAGCATCATCATGGTGTGGGCCTTCTCCAGGCGCCCGCGGGCAGCCAGCACCAGATCGATCTGGGCGCTCACTTTGGCCTCGTCGGGCCGGTCGGCCTCGATCAGCGGTTGCAGCCTGGTTTCCTCGCGCTCCAGGTCGGCGCGCAGGTCAATGAGCTTCA
>JBOGLL010000223.1:0-7927 GCA_050746065.1 Terriglobales bacterium
TGAAGCGATCTTGGTAGGCCTTCTCCAGCCATACGAGTGTTTGTTCGCGGTCTCCCAGCCCCATATAGACCACAGCCAGGTCAATACCAGGGACATTGGATTGGCGCGAGGCCGTTTTAAGCTCTTCCAGGATCTGAACCGCCTCTGCCCTCTTCCCTGAAACCGCATAGGCGTGCGCCTGGGTGGCCCGAAACATGGTTCGCCGCTGAAGCCGGTACGCGTTCTCACATTCGTGAATCGCATCCTTGTACAGCCTCTTCTGGACGTAGGTCATGGCCAGCGCCCAGTGGGCAAACCCGAAGTCGGGAAACAAGGATAGGGTCTTACGGTGCTCTTCTATGGCTTGATCGAACTGGCGCGCCTTGTGAAGGCTGAATCCCACGTAGGTATGGATGACCGGCGACAGCGGATCCAGTTCTCGTGCCTTTCGCATTTGCACGATCGCCTCTTGCGGTCGGCCGACGCCGAGCAGGTAGCTGCCGTACCAGAACCGGGCCGTAGCGTAGTTGGGATTCAGCTCAAGGGCCCGCTGAAACTCCCGTTCAGCAACCTGCCAGTCCCATTCGTAGGAAGCAACCACACCCGCGAGTGAAGTGTGGGCTTCCGCAAGGTTGGGGTCCAGTTCCAGCGCCTTAATCGCTGCTGCTTTCGCGAGAGGACGGGCCTCCCGATCCGGCAGCAGGCCGTAGCCCGCGAAGAGAAGGTAGGAATCGGACAGGCCGGCATAGGCAGGCGCGTAGCCGGGGTCGATTGTGATAGCCTGCTGAAAGAATTTCAATCCTTTCCTAAATCCGTCTTCGGTCCTCTGGTTCCAGTGGTAGCGACCCTTCAGATACGCCTGGTAAGCCTCCGGATTCACCCCAGCAGCCGGCGAGAATCGCGCCTCGTCTTGGGGGCTGAGCGTGATGCGGATCTCGCGGGCGACGGCATGTGCTACATCACTTTGCAGGGAGAGCACGTCGCGCATCTCGCGCTCGTAGCTCTCCGCCCACAGGTGCCGATCCGTCGGGGCATGGATGAGCTGGGCCGTGATCCGAACGCGGTCTCCGGAACGCAGCACGGAGCCTTCCACCACTGCGTCTACACCGAGCTCGCGCCCAATCTCGGGAAGCGGCTTGCGGACCGACTTGTACTGCATCACCGAAGTCCTCGAAATCACCTTGAGGGAGCCGATCTTGGCCAGATTGGCGATCAGGGCATCGGTCATACCGTCGGCAAAATATTCTTGTTCGGGATCTCCAGAGAGGTTCTCTAGCGGCAACACCGCCAGCGATCGGATCTCCGGCCCCGCCGTTCCGCCCGCCAGCCACTCTCGCAACTTGCCGGCATGGAAACTGATCAGCACCGCCAGGGCAACCGCCAGGATCGCCCCCGTGGCCGCCAGCACGATCCGCCGCCCGGTCCTCCGCGGCGGGGAGGGCGCGGTGCCGCCTTCCACGGCCCCGATTCTCCGCAGGTCCACGCCCAAATCCTTCACCGACTGGTAGCGAATCTCCGGGTCTTTCCCCAGGCACTTCAGGATTACGTCTTCCAGACGCGACGAAAGCTCGGGGTTCCGAAGACGCGGCGACGACGGCTCCTTGTAGAGGATGTCCCCCGCCAATGCGGCCGAAGATACCGCATCGAACGGTCGGCGTCCGGTAACCATCTCGTACAGCACTGCACCCGCCGCCCAAATGTCGCTCCGCACGTCCACCTTTCCACTACGCAACTGCTCGGGCGCCATGTACGGAAGGGTTCCCGCGGCGTGGTCCGCCAGGCTGATGCTTTCTGTTGGTGCGGTCTCGCTGACCGCCGGTAGCAGCTTCGCCAGTCCAAAGTCCAGCACCTTCACGCGGCGCTTGGACGTAACCATGATGTTCCCAGGCTTCAGGTCGCGATGGATGATCCCATTCTCGTGCGCCTCCTCCAAGGCACCGGCGATCTCCATCCCCAGCCTCACGACCTCCTTCTCGGGCAACGGCCCCGTACGAAGCAGCTCCGCTAACGTCTGCCCGGAGACGTACTCCATCACCAGGAAGTCCACGCCATCCTGCATGTCGAAGTCATGGATGGTCCCGATGTTGGGATGGTTCAACCTGGAGAGGGTCAAAGCCTCTTTACGAAAGCGCTTTCGGGCGATCTCGTCGGTGAGTGTACCGAGAGGGAGGACCTTCAAGGCCACGTCGCGGTCCAGGCGCTCATCAAGGGCGCGGTACACAACACCCATGCCACCTGCACCGATGGGTTCAAGGACGCGGTAGTGGCCCAGGGTCTGGCCGGTCCTGAGGGGGGCAACAGCCATTCTGGTGCAGAATGTTAGGCCCCTGCCGCTGACGAATCAACCAAGGCCCGGCGTTCTGGTTTCGATCGCCCGCCAGCACTCCGCTGCGCCGCACCCCTCCGCATTCCTCGCGTGGCACTCTATCGGGTCAGTTCATATCCCGCGAAAAAGTAACTCAGCTCGAATCTCGCGGTGTCTTCGGCGTCCGATCCGTGGATGGCGTTGTGCTCGATACTGGCCGCCCACTTCTTGCGGATGGTGCCTTCTTCCGCCTTGGCGGGATTGGTTGCCCCCATGATGGCGCGCAGGTCGGCGATGGCGTTGTCTTTCTCCAGCGCCAGCACCACGATGGGCCCGCTCGACATGAACGTGGTCAGGGAATTGAAAAAGGGTTTGGCGGCGTGCACCGCATAGAAGCCCTCGGCCTGCTCCTTGGTGATCTCCAGCATCTTCATGCCGATGATGCGGAAACCCTTGTCCTGGAGCGTCTTCAGAATGTCGCCGATGGCCTGCTTCTTTACCGCATCCGGCTTGATGATGCAAAACGTGCGTTCGATTGTCTTCATGATCAGTCGTTCGTCGTCGGTCGTCAGTCGTGAAAAGCAGCCAAGTATATGGCGAACCGGCCTGTATCAGGGCACGGCTTGGTAGGTCGGGCCTTCAGGCCCGACTCGCGCAGCGACCGTGCCGCTTCAACCTAAAGTCACAGGCGCTTTCGCCCCTGAGGGAACCGCATGAAGCTCACGCCTTCCCCATCGCTGCCACCAGGGTCTCGCCGATGTCCGCCGGCGATTTGGCGACGCGAATGCCCGCCGCCTCCAGCGCCCGGATCTTCTCGGCTGCTGTGCCCTTCCCGCCGGAGATGATGGCGCCCGCATGTCCCATGCGGCGTCCCGGAGGCGCAGTCTGCCCGGCGATGAACGACACCACCGGCTTCTTCACGTGCTGGCGAACGTAGTCGGCCGCGGCTTCTTCAGCGTTTCCGCCGATCTCGCCGATCATGATGATGGCTTCCGTCTGCGGGTCGGCGTTGAACAGCTTGAGCGCGTCGGTGAAATTCGTGCCGATGATGGGATCGCCCCCGATGCCGATAGCCGTGGACTGTCCGATGCCGCGACGCGTGAGCTGGTGCACGGCCTCATACGTCAGTGTGCCCGAGCGCGACACAATCCCCACCACGCCTTCCTTGTGGATGTGTCCGGGCATGATGCCGATCTTGCACTTTCCCGGCGAGATGATCCCCGGACAGTTCGGCCCGATCAACCGCGATTTGCGTCCTTGCAGGAACTCCCAGGCACGCACCATGTCGAGCGTGGGAATGCCTTCGGTGATGCAGACGATCAGCTCGACGCCCGCATCCGCCGCTTCCATGATGGCGTCAGCGGCAAATGGCGGAGGTACGAAAATGACGGTAGCGTTCGCGCCCGTCTTGGCGATGGCCTCGGCCACGGTGTTGAACACCGGCCAGTTTTCGTGCGTGGTGCCGCCCTTGCCGGGCGTCACTCCCCCCACGATCTGCGTTCCGTAGGCCGCGCAGCCCTTGGCGTGAAACGTGCCTTCGCGGCCGGTGAGGCCTTGCACGATCACGCGGGTCGCCTTGTCGATAAGAACGCTCATTCCTGACTCGATGCTCTAGCGGCAGAACTTTTGCACGTTCGGAGGCGGCGTGGAAGGAATGGCGGCGAACTCGCCCGCCCAGCCGGTGCACCCCTTGGCCACCACCGACCTTGATACTTCCTCCTGCAGCTTCCGCGCCCTTGCTTTTGCCTCATCCACCTGCTCGCTTCCCAGTTCGCCATCCAACTGCTGCAGGTCGGGAGCTGCTTCCGTATTGCCTGCTTCGAAGCTGAGGAATAACCACACGTAAGCTTCCTGTTTGTCTTGCGCCAGGGCGCGACCCTCCTTCAGAACCTGACCGAGCCTGCGCTGTGCCTGGGGCAGGCCCCGCTCCGCGGCGTTTCGATACCACTCCGGCGCCGAGCGGTAGTCGCGTTCGTCCTTCACCACACCCAGCAGGTACGCTCCGAAGGCGTCGCCTTGCGAAGCCGCCTTCTGCAACCAGCGCTCGGCTTGCTGCGAGTCGCGGCCCACTCCCTGGCCGGTCCAATACATGCGGCCCAACACCCACTGTGCCACGGGATCACCTTGCTCCGCGGCTTTCTGATACCACACCGCAGCTTGTTGCAGTCCGCGTGGAACCAGTGTGCCGCTCTCGTAGAAAAAGCCGAGCACGGTCTGCGCGGGAGCATGGCCCCGCTCCGCCGCTTTGCGGATCAGGTCCAGCGCCTGCTGGTCGCTCCGGTTCACGCCTACACCCGAGTGGTAACGCATGCCGCGCTCGAACTGCTGCTCCGGATCGGCGCCAGGCTGGCCCGTTGGCTCCTGAGCAGCGAGCACCACACAGCAAATCACGACGGCCAATCCAGACTTGAATTGCAACTCCATCGCCTCTTTCACGCCCCTTCCCTTTTGCATTTTTCCTTTTGCCTTTTGCCTTAGCCTCTCGCCGCTTTTACCACTTTCTCCGCCGCGTCCTTCATGGATTCGGCCACGATGAAGTTCAACCCCGACTCTTTCAGTATCTTCCGGCCTTCTTCTACGTTGGTTCCCTCAAGTCGCAGCACCACTGGCAGGGCGATCTTTGTAGTCTTCGCTGCTTCCACAACGCCCGTTGCCAGCGTGTCCACGCGCAGGATGCCTCCGAAAATATTGATCAGGACGGCGCGCACGTTCTTGTCGCTGAGCAGGATTTGGAAGGCGCGCGTCACCTGCTCCGCGTTCGCCCCGCCGCCCACGTCGAGGAAGTTGGCGGGCGCGCCACCCGCGTGCTTGATGATGTCCATGGTGGCCATGGCCAGCCCGGCGCCGTTCACCATGCAGCCCACGTTGCCGTCGAGCTTGATGTAGTTCAGCCCATATTTCGAGGCTTCGACTTCGAGCGGATCTTCTTCGTCGGTGTCGCGCAATTCCTTAAGGTCCTTGTGACGGAAGAGTGCGTTGTCGTCGAAGTTGATTTTTGCGTCGAGTGCCAGCAGCCGTCCGTCGCTAGTCACCAGGAACGGATTGATCTCGGCCAGCGAAGCGTCCGTGTCTTGGAAGGCGCGATACAGCGCGGTCATGAACTTCACGGCGCCGTTGATCTGTTCCGGCTTCAACCCGAGGCCGAAGGCCAGCTTGCGCGCCTGGTAGCCTTGCAGGCCGATTCCCGGCTCGATGTACTCTTTCAGGATGCGTTCCGGAGTCTTCGCCGCCACCTTCTCGATGTCCATGCCGCCGCTGGCCGACGCCATGAACGCCAGCTTGGCGGCGGCGCGGTCGAGCACGATTCCCAGATACAGCTCGCGCTCAATGGGCAGCGTCTCTTCGATCAGCAGACGCTTGACGATGCGGCCCTCCGGTCCCGTCTGGTGGGTCACCAGCTTCATGCCCAGCATCTGCGCGGCGATCTCGCCGGCTTCCTGTGGAGAGCGCGCCACTTTCACGCCGCCGCCCTTGCCGCGGCCCCCGGCGTGTACCTGCGCCTTCACCACGACACCTGTCGCGCCCGCAGCCATCAGGCTCTTGGCGGAATTCTCCGCTTCATCGCGGGTCATGGCCACTTCCCCGCGCGGCACCGGCACGCCGTAGCGAGAGATAATGGTCTTCCCCTGGTATTCGTGGATTTTCATTTCCGGAGTTGCCCGGACGCTTCCGGGCGGTGACGCGAAAGCAGTGATTGTAAAGGACAGGCAGAGATCGGGCAACGCGACCCGCGGTGCGGTCCGCGCTCTAAGAAGAACGGCCGTTGCTCATCTACCGTCGCTTCACTGTTCGGGACGAGCGAGGCAGCTGACTAACTCGGCTCCAGTCCCGCCATGCGGGACGGCATAGGGTAGCCCAGGGTGGAGAGAGTGCGGGCGCATCAGCGCCCCCACGAGCGGAACCCTGGGTAGCGTGCCAGAGAGAATCGCGCCCGACTGGCCCCGGCTGAAGGTCGGGGGCAACAGGAGGGCGCGTAAGGCGCTATTTCGCCGCCACCGCCGGCGCTGCCTTAAGCAGGAACGGAACCACTCGCTCAATCTCGTCGGCTGCCGGCTTCAGACGCTGGATGAGCTGCCCAGACTTCGGGTCCTGCACCCAGCCCTGCATGGCGTTGAACTGGACCACGCGCGGCAGCGTGTACTTGCTTTCGGCGACATTCCATTCCGCAGGCCCGGCGATTTCGAACTGGATGTCGTTGCGCGCGATGCTGTTCTTCACGCGCGTCGAAACCAGCTTGATCTCGTTGCGGCCTTTCTTGAGCAGTGGCGTGATCACGACGCTCCGTTGCTGCAAGAGGAAGCTGTTGAGCGGTGTGCCGTTCACCCACACCGTCCCCACCACCGGCGAGTTCCACGAACTGTACATCGGCTTGCCGATAAGGACGTAGTCGCCCGCATTCAGCTCGGCGCCTTCCTTGTCCATGCCCGCATTGAAGATGCGGTAAGAGATGGTGACCTCTTTCACCTTGGGGCCCAGCGGATGGGAGAACGACTGCGTGGCCTCGTTGAACTTCCAGTCCGTATCGTTGCGGAACTCCCATACTACGGGCTCCATCACCAGGCTTTTGCCCGCTTCGTCCTTCTTCATCCGGCCGATGCGAAAAATCAGTCCGTTGGACTGGTTGGCCGGTTCCTGCGGAGTGGTCTTCAGGGTGATGGTGTTCCAGCCCTCTTTCAACTGCTCCGCGATGGGCTCGATGGTCTCCGAGGTGAAGATGTTGACGGCGACGTCGTTGATGGAGAGCTCGGTGTGCAGCGGATTGTCCCAGGAATTGTAATTGCGCTTCACGCTCAGCACGAATGCGGCGCCCGTCAGGGCGGCCTCCGCTTTCTCCTCAGTTTCCGCGGCCTCACGCGCTGCGATGGCTTCGGCTGAGGCTTTCGCGAAATCCACGTTGCCCGTGTAGCGCTCCGCCAGTTCCTGCCCCTTGCCCGTCTTCTCGCCGATCTTGGTCAGCTTGGCCACCCGCTCCTTGAGTGGAGGATGCGTGGTGCCCCACAGCGCCAGTTCGCGCTGGCCTTCCCCGGCCGCCTGCACTTCCGAGAGCATCTGCAGGAAGTCGCGCAAGCCCAGAGGGTTGTACCCAGCGCGCGTGGCGTACTCCGTGCCCTTGCGGTCGGCTTCTTCTTCCTTGTCGCGACTGTACTTGCTGGTAACGATATTGGTGGTGATGTTTTTGGCGATGTCGGCCAGTTGCACCGGGCTGGGGATGTGGCTGGCCCCCTCTTGCGCCGCCAGGGACACCAGCTTGCCGGTACGAACTTGCTTCTCCACGTGGCGGTTGTCCACGTGCGCCACTTCGTGGGCGAGGACTCCGGCCAGTTCAGCTTCATTCTTCAGGTTCGCCAGCGTGCCCCGCGTGACGAAGATGTAGCCGCCGGGCAGCGCAAACGCATTGAGGATCTCCGAGTCGAGGACGGCGAATTTGTACTGCACCGGGCGCGGGGCCTGCCGCGCCACTGTCTGCCCCACCAGATTGACGTACTTCATCAGAGCGGGTTCTTCGTACAGCCCGAACATGCTGATCATCTTGGCGGCCGTGGCCTGTCCGATCGCCGTTTCCTGCTCCGGCGTCCAGGGCGTAGTGGCTTCCGCTACCTTCGCGGTCTTGCCGATTACGTCGCCGATCTTGCCGAACTGCGC
>JBOGLL010000224.1:0-10641 GCA_050746065.1 Terriglobales bacterium
GGCCACCCCTCGGGTAGTCAGTGCATCCAAGATTCTTTATAATTGGCGGTTCTCGAACTCCCAGTCGAGGTTGCCTTATTCTCATCTCGCTTCAGAAGAGCACCCTGCTGCTTGCAAGCTGGGGCAGGCGGGTTGCCCTCCAAGGCGTACGGGTGTTGGCGCTGCCGCTGGCGGCGCTCTTCTTCTTTACCCCGCTTTTTTGCCTGATCACGCTTTTCACCTCGCTCGTAATGCTCACGCCGCGGGCAACGGCGCAGGAGCCCATCATCGAGGAGATCCGCGTTCATGGCAGCCGGCGTATTCCGGCGGAGACTGTCCGGGCGCGCATCTTTTCCCGCGAAGGCGATGTGTACAGCGAGGCGGCGCTGCAGCGCGATTTCAGCTCGCTGTGGAACTCGCAGTTCTTTCAAGACCTGCGCTTTGAGCGCGAAGAGAGCCCCAAGGGCTACCGCATCCACATCTACGTAACGGAAAAGCCCAACATCCGCGAGCTGACCTATCCCGGGCTGAGTTCGGTGCAGCTTTCCGACGTGCTCGACCGCTTCAAGGAACGCAAGGTGGGCCTCTCGGTGGAGAGTCAGTACGACCCCACCAAGATCAAGAAGGCGGAAGTGGTGCTGAAGGAACTGCTCAGCGAGCATGGGCGGCAGTTCGCCACCATCACGACGGAAGTGCGGCCCATCCCGCCCAGCTCAGTGGCGGTGACCTTCAACATCAAGGAAGGCCCCAAAGTGAAGGTGGGCGACATCAAGTTCGAAGGCAACAAGAACGTGAGCAGCCGAACGCTGCGCCGGGCCATGAAGAACCTGAAGCCCATCGGCATCCCGCACTCCATCTTCCTGGAGAACCTCTTCTCCAAGACCTTTGACGCCAAGAAGCTGAACGAGGACGCGGAGCGGGTACGCGACGCCTACCAGCAGCGCGGCTTCTTCAAGGCGTTGGTGCAGGAGCCCAAGACAGTCACACGCGATACGGGCGGCTTCCGCATTCCGCTGATCCAGAAGGGCGGGGGCAAGGCAGTGGACATCACCATGCCCATCGAAGAGGGCGAGCGCTACAAGCTGGGCTCGATCACCTTCAAGAACATGAAGGCGGTGACCAACGAGAAGGCGCTGCGCAGCCTGTTCCCCATCGCCGACGGCGACCTGTTCAACACGGAGTACATCCGCAAGGGCCTGGAACAACTGAGGAAGGCGTACGCCGAACAGGGCTACATCAACTTCACGCCGGTTCCCAATACCGAGATCGACGACACCAAGCTGGAAGTGAGCATCCAGGTGGACCTGGACGAAGGCAAGCAGTTCTTCGTGCGCCGCATCGAGTTTCAGGGCAACACCACCACGCGCGACAAGGTGATCCGCCGGGAAATCGCCCTGGAGGAAGGCAACATCTACAACGGGCGCCTGTGGGAACTGAGCCTGCTGCGCCTGAACCAGCTGGGCTACTTCGAGCAGCTCAGCCCGGAGCAGGACTCGGTGGTGAAGCAGAATGTGGCCGACGCCACCGTGGACCTGACGCTCAAGGTGAAGGAGCGCGGCAAGAACAGCATCGGGCTGACGGGCGGAGTGAGCGGTCTGGCGGGATCGTTCATCGGCATCAACTACGAGACCAACAACTTCCTGGGGCTGGGCGAGACGCTGCGCGTGGAAGCCAGCGTGGGCAGCCGCGAACGCAACCTGCTGTTCGGCTTTACCGAACCCTACCTGTTCGACCGGCCGATCCAGTTCGGGTTCACAGTGTTCACACGCAGGTACAACTTCAACCAGGCGCGCCAGGCGGAGTTGGTGAGCGGCCAGCCCATCGAGCTTCCCGAGTCTATCCTGGACACTCTGCAGAACTACAACACGTCCACCACAGGATTCACGGTGTCGACCAGCTATGCGTTGCGGCGCTCCTTTAAGCGCGTGGGGCTGACCTACTCGCTCGACACGTCATCGGTCACGGTGTTCAGCAACGCGTCGCGGCAACTGTTCGAACAGATCGCGTTCCGCGATATTTCCGGCCGCAATTCCCTGGAAGGCGTGGTGACCAGCAAGCTGTTGCCCAGCTTCACCGTGAACCGAACGGACAGCGCCATGCGGCCCACTTCGGGCTACAGCCTGTTTGCCGGAGGACAAATTGCCGGATTGGGAGGCAACGTCAAATCCATTCGTCCCCTGGTGGAATACAAGCGCTTCCGGCCCATGAACAAAGGGCGCAATGTTCTGGGTATGCGCCTGCAGGGCGCCTTCCTGACAGGCTGGGGAGGCCAGGTGGCACCGCCCTTCGAACGTTTCTATCTGGGGGGCGATACTGATTTGCGCGGCTTTGACGTTCGCGCCGTGTCGCCGGTGGCGTTCCTGGTGGATCGCCTGGAATTTCCCTTGACCAACCCCGATGGACGGCCGGTCCCGAAGGACCCGACCAACCTTCGGCGCGGCAATATAACCGTGCCCATTCCCATCCAACGCATCGTGTTCCCCGGGGGAGATACCTCGCTGGTGGGCAACTTCGAGTACCGCATTCCCATCGTGGGGCCGGTGACCCTGGCGGTGTTCACGGATGTGGGGATGAACTTCATCCTGCGGGAATCGCAGCTCCGTATTGGCAGCGCCCTGCTGGAGGATCTGAACACCAACCCCTTCGGTTGCCCGTCGCTGGATTCGCAATTCAATTGCGCCGGCGGAGTCCCGCTGACCTTTGACGCCAACCTGGCGGTGGTATCGGAAACCAACTTTGTGCCGCGGATGTCCAGCGGCCTGGAGTTGCAGGTGATCCTGCCGGTGGTGAACGCCCCCCTGCGTGTCTATTGGGCCTACAACCCCCTCATCCTCAACACTTCGACCACCGCACCCAACCAGATCACGCGTGACATGTTCCCGATCGGCGGGGCCGGAGACTTCTCCTTCCAGAATGCGCAAGCTCTGTTCGCTCCCACCTTCGTGCTCAAGGACCCGCGGCGCACGTTCCGCTTCACCGTCAGCACGACCTTCTGAGCGGGTTATGAAGGACTGAGGTTTGACGGCGGGAGGCAGGAATTCCTATAATGTGAGGGTGTCCTCCTGAGAGTTGTTTTCCGGCCGGATTGGGCCCGTCGCGTGTGGCTTTTGGGAGTGGGCGGGAGCGGCTGTGGAGGTTGACCCCTCGCCGGGAAAAGAAGTGTGGTTGACCAAAACCTCACAACAGAATCCAAGGAGTAGAAACCATACATGATGCGTAAGCTTGCTGTGTGTATTGCAGTCCTGGCGCTGACGGCGGTGGCCGTGGCCCAGGGAAGTGGAGCGACAGCACCCGCGACTTCGGCCACACCCACACCGGCGCCAGTCAAGGTGGGCATCATCCAGCGCGACCTGGCGATTACCGCCAGTAATGAAGGGCAGCGCGATTTCGCCGCCATGCAGAAAAAGTTCGAGCCCCGGCAGGCGGAAATCGCCGCCATGCAGAGGGAGATCGAGGAGCTTCGTAAACAGGCCCAGATCCAGGGGGACAAGATGAGCCCGGAGGCGCAGGCCAATCTGGCGAGGAACATCGAACAGAAGCAGAAGATCTACCAGCGCGCCGTGGAAGATTTTCGCGCCGACGTGGCCTACCAGCAGCAGGAAATCGCAGGGCGTATTTACGCGAAGCTCTTCCAGACCATAGCCCGTTACGCTTCGCTGAACGGCTACGCGGTGGTTCTGAACTACGACCAAGGCAATCCCCAGGAGTCGATCCTGTGGGCGGGTCAGTGGGCCGACATCACCAAGCCCGTGGTGGATGCCTACAACCTCGAGTCCGGGGTTCCGGCTCCGCCGCCTCCAGCGCCTTCGGCTGCGAAACCGGGCACCGGCACAGGAGCCCAGGCGGCTCCGGCCCGTCCCGCGGCGAGCAATCCGCCGCCCAAGCCGGCCGGCAGCAATCCTCCGCGATAGAACGTCAGGTTCCGGCTTCCCGGCCGTCCCGATTCATCGGGACGGCCTTTGTTTTTTCAATGAAACTCCGGGGCGGCGGGCCCAAGAGTGGTGTCCAAGGTGGCAGGGAAACCCAAATCGCCAACCCGGAGATTCCGCCATGTTCGAGACTGCCATGCTCGATTCCACCGCCCGCGGCCGCTCGCAACGACGTTGGGCCACGTTGTTGTCCTTAATCGTCCAGGGGGTGCTGGTGGGAGGGCTGCTGCTCCTGCCGGTGATCTCGCCGGACTCGCTCCCTCGGCTCCGCTTCGCGGAGAGGATTATTGTGCCGGCGGTGAAGGCGTCAGGCCCGGAGTTGGCCGCTGCGCCCGCCGGCGGCACGCCCACCGCGACATCGAACTCGGAACGGCCTGTCCTGCTGCAACCGCCGAACGTGCCGGAGCACAGCATTCCCGGCGACACGGATGCTTCGGCGCGGCCGAGCTCAGAACTTCCCGCGCGGCCCTGTCTCGGCATTTGCGGGCCAGGAGGCGGCTCCAGGGACGGCGTGCCGTACGGCATCGCTGGGAACTTTGTCCCCAAAGTCCGCGAGACTCCGCAACCGCCGAAGCGGGTCATCGTCTCCATGCTGGATCCAGGATTCCTGTTGCATCGTGTGCAGCCTGCCTACCCGCCCATCGCGAAGCAAGCCGGCATCCAGGGAGCTGTGGTGCTGCGCGCGGTGATCGGAAGGGGCGGAGAAATCCAGGAACTACGCGTGGTAAGTGGCCATCCGCTGCTCAGTTCGGCGGCGAAAGATGCCGTCGCACAGTGGCGCTATCGGCCGTACATGCTCAATGGAGCTCCCGTGGAAGTTGAAACGCAGGTCACGGTGAATTTCTATCTCTCCGGCAGGTGACGCGAGCACGAATAGGGCAATCGGACTACCAGAGACCTCCGAGGGTTTCCCAAAGAGCTGTGGAAATCCTTGTGGAATTCCAGCGTGAACGCTTGTTAACGGCGCGTGAATTCAGCAGGTTACAGGCTCTGCCTAGGTTCTGTGGCAGGCGGTAAACATCGCTTGCAAAAGGGCTTAGGGAAGATGGGCGTGGTCTCGGCAGCCTCTCCCGTTCGGCCCGTGATTGTGCCGGTTGGACGGGGAGATTTGCACATCCGCTGGTAGCCGGGGCCGGAACGCTGGGGCTCACGGAAAAACGCGGCAAGCTGCGTCTCTACTGGCCTTCGCCTACTTTCAGCACGGCAAGGAACGCTTCCTGGGGGATATCCACGCGGCCCACGCGCTTCATGCGGCGCTTGCCTTCCTTCTGCTTTTCCAGCAGCTTGCGCTTGCGGGTGATGTCGCCGCCGTAGCACTTGGCGAGCACGTTCTTCCCCATCGCTCGCACCGATTCACGCGCAATCACCTTGCCGCCGATCGCGGCCTGAATGGCAACCTCGAACATCTGGCGGGGAATGAGCTCTTTCATTTTGGCAGCGAGGGCGCGTCCGCGCTCGTAAGCGAAGTCGCGGTGCACGATGAGGGAGAGCGCATCCACCGGATCGCCGGCCACCAGGATGTCGAGCTTCACCATGGGTGACTCCCAGGTGCCGGAGAGATGGTAGTCGAGCGAAGCATAGCCACGTGACACCGACTTCAGGCGGTCGTAGAAGTCGAGCACGATCTCGTTCAGCGGCAGCTCGTAGGTCAGCATGACGCGCGTGGAGCTGACGTATTCGAAGCCTTTCTGCTTGCCGCGCTTTTCTTCCACCAGCTTCAGGATTCCGCCCACATATTCCTCGTTGGTGAGGATGGTGGCCAGGATCACGGGCTCCTCGATCTTGGCGATTTCGCTTTGGGCCGGCCACTTGGTGGGGTTGTCCACTTCGATCACCCTGCGATCGGTGGTGGTGATGCGGTAGCGCACCCCGGGAGCGGTGGTGATGAGGTTGAGCGCGAACTCGCGCTCCAGCCGCTCCTGGATGATCTCCATGTGCAGCAGTCCCAGGAAACCGCAACGGAAGCCGAAGCCCAGGGCCACGGAAGACTCCGGCTCGAAGAAGAAGCTGGAGTCGTTGAGTCGCAGCTTTTCCAGCGCCTCGCGAAGCTGAGTGTGCTCATGGGCGTCCACCGTATACAGGCCGGCGAAGACCATGGGCTTGATCTCGGTGAAGCCGGGCAGCGGCTCGATGGCGGGGCGCGAGTCGTCGGTGATGGTGTCGCCGATCTTGGAGTCGGCCACATTCTTGATGTTAGCGAACAGGAAGCCCACTTCGCCCGCGCTCAGGTCCTCCACTTCGACCGGCTTGGGAGTAAGGATGCCCAGGGTCTCCACTTCAAACACTCGCCCGTTCGACCAGAGGCGTATCTTCTGCCCGCGCTTCATGCGGCCATGGACCACGCGCGCCAGCACGCACACGCCGCGATAGGAATCGAACCAGGAATCGAAGATCAGCGCCTGCAGCGGAGTTTGCGGGGAGCCTCGTGGGGGCGGAATGCGCTGCACGATGGCTTCCAGCACTTCGGGGACGCCCTGCCCGGTCTTGGCGCTTACCAGGAGTGCGTTGGAGGTGTCGAGACCGACGGCCTGCTCGATCATTTCCTTGGCGCGAGTCACGTCGGCGCTCTGCAGATCGATTTTGTTGATTATGGGGATGATTTCCAAGCCGTGATTGATGGCCAGATAAGAGTTGGCGAGGGTTTGCGCCTCGACGCCCTGGGAGGCGTCCACGACCAGCAGCGCGCCTTCGCAGGAGGCCAGGGAGCGCGAGACCTCGTAGGTGAAATCCACGTGACCGGGAGTGTCGATGAGGTTGAGCTGGTAGGTCTTACCGTCGCGCGCCGTGTACATCATGCGCACGGCGTGGGCCTTGATGGTGATGCCGCGCTCGCGCTCCAGGTCCATGGCGTCGAGCACCTGCTCCTGCATCTCGCGCGCGGTGACCGACCCGGTGAGTTCCAGCAGGCGGTCCGCCAGCGTGCTCTTGCCGTGGTCAATATGGGCAATGATGGCGAAGTTGCGTATGAAGGCGCGATCCATTGCAGATAGGTGGGAGGTTCGATTGTAGCACCCAGGGCTTGCGTGGAATTTGGAGGCCAAAGCTCACCACGAAGGACACGAAGGTTTCACGAAGGAAGAGTAACTCTCCACCGCCGCGCACAAGAAACCGGGTGGGCCTTGCGGCTCACCCGGCTGAAATGCTGACGGCTGATGGCTGACTGCTGTTCTAGAAGGTGTAACGCACGGCGAACTGGAAGGCCCGCGGCCCACCCGCGCCAAAGAACCCACCGGCTGTCCGGATAGGGGTCCCGATGGGTGACACGGCAGTCGGGTTCAACGGGTTGAAGGTGCTAATGCCGTTGATAAACCCGGAGTAGTTGTTGTTGTTGAAACCCCTGATATTGGTGATGTTGAACAGGTTGAAGACCTCGCCCATCAGTTGCAGCCGGTGCCGTTCGGCAAAGGTAAAGGTCTTGGTGATCCGCATGTCGAGCGAGCTGAAGCCGTCGCCGAACTTCAGGTTGGGGTCGGCCGCGGCCAGAATAACACCCGGGTTGCAGGGAAAGATGCGCGTGGCGACGTTCGTCGGCGTCGGTGGGATGCATGCGGGAAGGGCGTTCCATTGGTTGATGACCGTGTTCAGTTCCGCACCCGTCTGAATGTCTCGCGCGACGGAATTGCGCTGCAGGAGGGGCAGACGCGAGCCCAAGTCGCTGCTGAACGTGTCAATTGGCACGCTCGAAGCGAGGGTCAAGATGGGTGAGACGCTGATCTGCCACGGCATTTCGAAGATGCCGTAAAAGACCAGGCGATGCCGCTCGTCGGTGGGCGAATATCCTTTCTCCAAGCGGGGGTTGTTGGTGTCGAACACCAAGTTCACCTGGTCCTCGGCACCGTTGAAGGGGATCTGGTCGTCGTTGGCGTAGTTGTAGGCTTTCGACCACGTGTAGGCGATGTTGAAGCCCCACTTCCAGTCGCCACTGCCGGTCGGCTTCTTCTGCAGATTGGCCAGCAGTCCGCTGTACCACGACTTGGCCGAGGATTCGATGTTGGTGATGCTGTCCGGAATACCCGTAGCCGGATCCGTCACCGTGCAAGGATCGACCCCGTTAGGACATGTCAACGTAATGGCCGGATCCAGGCTGGTGCCCTGGCGCAGGAACCGGCCTTGGAGCAACCGGTACCCGAAGTTGTGCACGCCATCGGCGGAAAGGATCCAGCTCCGCCCGAATTGGTGCTGCAGACCAACGGTGAACTGCTGTACCAGTGGTTGTCGGGCCTTGGTGTCCATGATGTTGATGCCGATGCCGATACCGGGGACCACCGCCCCTGCAAACGGATCCTGCAGTGTAATATTTTCTCCAGTAACGACTCCACCAGTCAATTCGAGACGAACGACACGCCCGTCCAGCAGCACTTCCAGGATGGGCACTTCCAGCACCACCCGGTCATAGTAGATGCCATAGCCGCCCCGCACCACCGTGGTTCCTTTGCGGAAAGGGTCCCAAGCGAATCCGAAGCGCGGCCCGAAGTTCTTGTAGTTCGGCGTGTCATGCGGGCCTAGAGCTCGCCTTAACCACAGACAGCCGGCCTCTGTCGTGGGAACAGTTGCATCCGAGCAAGCTTCGCTCAGGGGTCCCTCAGCCAGTACTTGGGCGTCGAAATCCCATCGCAGACCCAGGTTCAGTGTCAGGTTCGAGGCCACCTTCCAGTCGTCCTGGAAGTACAATGCGAAATAGTTGTTGCGGTAGAAGGGAGCCACCGGAGGGCGCGGAACGCCGGCGGCGATGCCAAGTGTGAAAAGCACTGGAACGTCGCGATCGTCGATCACGAGGTCACCATTCCGGTCAACACTGGCGAAGTCCTCGGTTACGTCGACTCGCCCGCTCCCAAAGAGGTCGAAGAGAACGTCGCTGCCGGCGTTCTGCCACTCCCCGCCGAAGCGGATGTTGTGCTTGCCCTTGATCCAGGAGAAGTTGTCCTTGATCTGGTAACGGTTCATCCGCGTACGCTGCGGAATGCGGAAGCTAGCACCGTCCTGGAAACTGGGAAAGCGAACTTCGTTCCCGGGTGCCAGGCCTGCAGGGAACGTGTCCGGCGTGGCGCCTGCAAACGCCGGGATCTCATTGAGGAACGTATCCACATGAAACAGCAGGTTGTTGACTTTGTTCTGGGAAATGGTGCGCGTCCAATCCGCCACCAACGAGTGGAACCGGTTACTGGAAATCTGCCCCTGCGCTGCGGTGCCGATGGGACGCCGCAGGCTGGCGGCGGCCAGTTCGGTGTTTTTATTGAAGGAGTAGCGAACAAAAATGTTGTCGCGGTCCGTTACTTTGAAGTCCGCCCGCGACGTTACCAGCAGGTCGTCGAGGAAGCCCGGCGCAAAAGTTCCGATGATGCATCCGGGAGTGGTGGGGTTGGCGCTGCAGGTGGCGTAATCGGCTAGGTTGCGGCGCACCACTTCGAACGTGGCGTCCTGGTTGCGGTTTTCGACCGCGCCGAACACAAATACCTTGTCCTTCTTGATCGGCCCGCCGATGGAACCGCCAAACTGCTCGCGGTCAAACGGCGGAGTACCTTCGGTGGCCACAACAGTGCGAGACAATGTAGCGGGAAGTCCCTGGAGTGCGTTGTGCCGGAAGAAGAAGAACCCCGAACCATGCCAGTCGTTGGTACCCGACTTGGTGACGATGTTGATGATGCTCGAGCCCGAGCGCCCCACTTCGGCGGTGAAGCGGTTGGTGGCAATCTGAAATTCCTGGACGCCGTCCTGCGGGAAGTTGGCCAGGGTGCCGCCGACCACCTCGTCGTTGTTGTCGCCACCGTCCACGGTCAGGTTGCCGCCGCGGCCAAAAGCACCCGCAGAGGAAACTTCCAGGGTGTTGGTCTTGGTGGGGTCAAAGCTGGTGGCCGGGCGGTTACCGGGCAGCAGAAACGCGAGTTCCAGAAAGTTGCGGCCGTTCAGCGGGATGTTCTCCACAGTGCTGGCGCCGATTTGGCCGGCGACGTGCGACTGCGTGAGTTCCACGGCGGCTTCATCACTGGTAACCGTGACGACTTCGCCCCCGGCAGCCACCTTCAGGCTCACGTTCAGGGTGTCGGCGCGACCGACCTCGAGGCCGATGTCCTTCACCTCCTGGGTGGCAAAGCCTTGAGCTTCTATCCGCATGTTGTACGTTCCGGCGGCCAAGGTGGTGAACACGTAGCTGCCGCTGGCTGAGGTTGTGGTCTCCCGGGTCGCCCCGGTAGTTGGATGGGTAAGAGTCACCTTGGCTCCGGTTA
This sequence comes from Terriglobales bacterium, assembly GCA_050746065.1. GTDB lineage: Bacteria > Acidobacteriota > Terriglobia > Terriglobales > Acidobacteriaceae > CAZXVY01. The sequence continues at coordinate 10,133 of JBOGLL010000224.1, forward strand.
CCACGGCTCCCTGCGGGTCTGCCACTGTCCCATTCAGAGTGGCGGTTGGCAGTTGGGCCAGGAGTGTTACAGGAACAAGCATCAAAACTGCAAGGCAAAGGATGCGACGCATAACACCTCCCCAAAAAGTTCCAAGCATGATACCTCAATCCAGACTTAAGGACGCACCGGCAGGAAGCTCGGTGGGTACTATTTGTGGCTGCCCCGTAGAATCATGGGCATGGCCCTGGTTCTCGCATCTTCGTCACCCCGGCGGCAAGACCTGCTGCGCAATGCCGGGATTGCCTTCGCGGTGGAAGCGGCTGATCTTCCGGAGGCTCAGCTCGCGGGCGAAGCTGCGCAGGACTTTGCCCGACGCATGGCGCGGGAGAAGGCGCAGGCCATCTTCGCCCGCCGCCCGAGTGACGCAGTCTTGGGAGCCGACACCATCGTGGTGGTAGACGGCGCCGTCCTCGGCAAGCCAATTGACACCGAAGATGCCGCCCGCATGCTGCGCCTGCTCTCCGGAC
>JBOGLL010000225.1:0-2791 GCA_050746065.1 Terriglobales bacterium
TCGGACTCGACCTGGTCGGCCGTTTGAACCAGTAAATCTGAAATGATCTTGCGTACGGCAGCAACATCGAACGGGGACTCCTCCTCTTCTCTTCGAGGAAAGCGGATTGGAGCAACTGACATCTATCTGCAAATCATAGCAGATAAACATGGATCCACGGCGGCTCGCTCGGGATGGCACGCTAGGAAACGAGAGCCCGGGGGCAGGGGTACGAAGGAGAGAAGTAGGACAGGAGGTAGAAAGCAGGAGCCAGTGCGCGGGCGAGGTCGCCCGCTTCCCCCGTCACCTCGGAGCTGCCGCAACGAGCGCTGCCTGCAGATCTTCCACGTGCCGCTGCTCGGTGAGGTAGCTGATGATCATCATGCGGATCGCGCTGCGTCCTCGCACCTGCGTGACTGAGATCCAGCGCTGGCCGTCGCGAGTCACGTCTTCCACCACGGCGGCGTTGGCGGCGGCGATTTCTTGCTCGGTGGGCAGCCGGGGACGGCTGCCCCACACAGGCTTTACGCGGAAGGCGACGATGGGCAGATACACCGGCGCCGCCAGTTCGTAGCCCGCAGAGGCCGCCACCCATTCCGCAAAACCGCGCGCCAGTTGGAATTGGCGGTCCATCATGTCTTCGTAGGCCTGCCGCCCGTGGACGCGCAGGGTAAGCCAGAACTTCAGCGAGTTCATGCGCCGCGACCACTGTGTGCTCACCTGGAAATTGTCGGGCGTGGTCACGCCGGCGACCCGTGGCATGTACGGAGTCGAAGTGCCGAAGGCCGCGGTGAGTGCCTCCGGATGCGAGGTCAGGATTACGCCGGCGGCAAAGGGCATGGACAGCCACTTGTGCGGATCGAGCGTGATCGAGTCGGAAAGCTCAATGCCCCGTATTGCATCGCGGTGCCGGTCGCTGAAAATGGCGGATGCGCCGTAAGCGCCGTCCACGTGCAGCCACAACCGGTGACGCCGGCAAACGCCGGCCAGCGCCTCCAGGTCATCCACCGCGCCGGAACTGGTCGAGCCCGCGGTGGCCGCGACGCAGAAAGGCTTGCGTTCGGCCTTAAGGTCCTCCGCGATCGCTTCCTCCAGTTTCACGACGTCGAGTTGCGCGCGGTCGTTGGCCGCGATGCGGCGCATCGCACTCTGCCCCAGGCCAAGGAGTCCTGCGGACTTGTCCAGCGAGTGGTGTGCTTCGGTCGAGCAGTACAGAACTGGCTGACCGCTGATGGATTGCACTCCCTCCTGCATCACGCCGGGAAAGGCATGAGCCAGCGCCAGCGCCAGGCCGCTGAAGTTGGCCTCGTTACCGCCGGACGTGAACGTACCGTCGAACGACCCGGGCCAGCCCACGCGGCTGCCGATCCAGCGCTCAGCTTCGCGCTCGATGCGTCCGGCGACGGGAGAATGCTGCTGGGCGGCGAGTTGCGGATTCAGCGCCGCCACCAGGGCCTCGGCCAGAACGGCCATGTAGGTAGGCGTGCAGTTCATCAGGCCGTAGTAATTGGCGCTGGCGACATGGAAGCCGTTCACCACCATGTCCTCGGCCACCTGGTCCAGCATTTCGATGGGATCGGAAGGCTGCTCGGGCAGCGGACTATCCGCCGGCGGGAAATTGCGCTGCTCCACTGGAAGCTGCACCGGACGCTCGGGTAGGGAAGCGTAGTACTGGTTGATGTGGTCCACCAGCTTGTAGCCGAGCTGGCGGCGCGTGTCGCGGTCGAAATCGAAGGACATGAGAGACTCCCGGTCCAACAGGCATTAGTGTCGAGCGCAGTGCCCGGCTTGTCTATAGCCAAAGCGAAGCCGGCTAACCCTTCACCGCCGCGGCACGTCCTATGAAAGAATGTCCCTGGCCGTGGCCCAGCGCGCCATCCTCGACGTGAAGCGACACGAAGTCCCGGCCGTCTTCTGGTCGTTCGCTTACTTTTTCTGCCTGCTCTGCAGCTACTACATCCTGCGGCCCGTCCGCGAAGAGATGGGTGTGCAGGGCGGCGTGGAAAATCTGCAGTGGCTCTACACCGGAACCTTCGTCACCATTCTGGCGGCGGTTCCGCTGTTCGGCGCCGCCAGCGCCCGCTGGCCGCGCGCCCGCCTGATACCTGCCGTCTATCTCTTCTTCAGCTCACATCTCCTGATTTTCTATTTCCTGATGGAAGCTCACGTGGAGCCCCGGGCGACAGCCGCGGCTTTCTTCATCTGGCTGAGCGTCTTCAACATGATGGTGGTGTCGGTGTTCTGGAGCTTCATGGCCGACATCTACAGCAACCCCCAGGCGCGGCGTGTCTACGGCCTGATCGCCGCCGGCGGAAGCGTGGGCGCAGTCACGGGTCCCCTCATCACGGCAACGCTGGTGAAGATGCTGGGCATTCCCAATCTGTTGCTGGTGGCCGGCGTACTTCTGGTGCTTACGGTGGTCTGCGTTCACCGGCTGTCCGCATGGGCGGCGCACAACAGCAACGTCCCCCAGCAGCAAGCCGAAGCTGGACTGGGTGGCAGCATGTGGGGCGGGATCGGCCTCACCGTCTCTTCGCCGTATCTGATGGGAATCGCCTTCCTGATCCTGTTGGTGGCAGTGCTGAACACGTTCCTTTACTTCGAGCAAGCACGCATGGTGGCTGGCTGGTCGCATTCCGCGGAGCAGCGGACGCAGCTTTTCGCGCAGATGGACCTTGCCGTCAACGTGATTGCGTTGTTCTGCCAGGCGGTGGTGGTGCAATCTCTGATTTCGCGCCTGGGAATCCCGGTGCTACTGACCACGCTGATGGCGGCCAGCGGGATCGGATACCTGGCGTTGGCGGCCTTCCCC
>JBOGLL010000226.1:0-9244 GCA_050746065.1 Terriglobales bacterium
CACACTTCCAGGGCCCTGTATGAAGGCCCTGTTTTAAGGGCCCCTCCCAATGATTTGTCATCCTGAGCGAGCGCGACTGACGCCGGAGTGAAACGACGGCGGAGGGAGCGCGAGGCGAAGGATCTCGGTTTTCGCGACGGGCTGTGCCAGGTCTCCCCTGAAGGTGAAGCAGGCCTTGAAGCGGTGCCCTTCCGAAAACGAGTCTTGAAACCAGTTTCCAGGTTCCAGTTTGCTCACTGCCTGCCTACTTCGTGTTCTCCTGGGTGTTGTTGCGCAGTTCGCGATCCAGTTCCCGGCGCAGCCGTTGCATCTCCCGGTCCAGGTCAGCCTGCGCCTGGCGCAGGGCGCGCTGCACTTCGGCGCGGCTGCGGTCCAGTTCGGCCTTGGACTTCTGCAGCTCCGCCCGCGACTGCTGCATCGCTGCACGGGATTGCGCCATCGCTTCCCGCTTTACCTTCTCGATCTCCGGCTGGATGCGCTTGAGTTCCTGCTTCAGTTCTTCGCTGTCGAAATCAAAATCGAAGTCGAAGTCCATCTCCGGCAGCGGCACCTCGAACTCCGGCATGTCGAACATGAGGAACGACTGGTCCTTGCCCTTCATGGCCTCGCGGGTCTCGGGCAGGTTGACGGGGAAGTTCTGCTCGCGTTTTTCCCGCACCACCGTGATCGATACCTTGCCGATCTTGTAGCGCCGCATCGCCCTGCGCCAGTCACCGGTATCGGCAATGCGCTCGCTCTCCACTTTCACAATCACGTCACCGGCGCGGATGCCGGCCGCTTCCGCCGGGCTGTTCTTCTCCACCGACCGCACCAGCACACCCGCTCCGTCCTTTACGCCGAAGTATTCGCCGAGCTGGTGGCTCAGGTTCTCCACCTGCAGCCCGTTGCGGGAGGAGGTGGTGCGTACCAGCACGTCCACGTTCGGAATTTCAAAAGCGCGGGGCGCGATCTGGATCCTGGGCGACGGCTGCATCTTGATCTTGCTCTTCTCTTTGGCCCACATCTTGTTGCGGTCGGCCAGCGTCGCGGTAATGGTCATGGACTGCCCATCGCGGCTGATGCCCAGCTTCACCGCCCGCCCCGGAGGCGTCTCATGGATCATGCGCCGCAGGGTCAGCGAACTTTCCACGCGCTGCCCGTTGAACTCCAGGATCACGTCGCCCACCTTCAACCCGGCCTTGCCCGCGGGGGCGTCCTGGTCCACCACTTTGATTTCCACGCCCCGCTCTTCCTTCAACTTCAAGGCCGCCACGCGATCACTGGTGACATCTTCGATGTCCACGCCCAGAAAGGCCTTTCCGGGAGCACCCGCTTCCTCCGGTTCTCCGGAGAACACCACGGCCGCCGGCGCCTCTCCGCCTTCCGTCCCCACCCAGAGCACCTGCGACGTTCTCGCCGCCGCCGGCACAGCCACCATCAGCACCGCCAGGAACCTGCAAAGTAGGTTGTTCATTTCATCCTTCCTGCAATGGATCACTTCTTGGCTTCCGTCTTCTTGCCGCGTTGGAGCACGATGCTGCCCGAGGTGGTGTGCAGCTTCAGCAACGGACCACCGCCCTGGATGGCCCCCACCGCATAAATCTGTTTCGGACCGTAGGTGCCTCCCTCCGAGGTGATGCGCAGTTCGGGAAAGTCGGTCGCGCTGATGGTGTGGCCCTGGGCCACGTCAATGTCGGCTTCCACGTTCACGCCCAGTCCGGCAGGAAGGTACACGATCACGTCTCCCTGCGAAGTCTGCAGCGAGGACGCGGTGAACGTGTCCCTTCCGCCCACGAACTCGGCAAGGATGGAGCCCGCCATGGTCTCCGCGTTCACGCCATACACAAGGTTGAGCAGCTTCATGCCCCCGCCCATGGTGGAGGCCTGCACGCGTCCCTTGGCCCCGTTCAAATGGATACTCCCGCCCTGGGTACTGAGCACCACGCTTCCGTTCACCGACCCGATGGTGATGCCGCCCCCCTGGGTCTCCGCCGCCAGCGGCCCGCCACATTCTTCCACCGCGATACCGCCGCCCTGCGTGCTTACCGAAACCGGCCCGGCCGCGGTACCGATGGCGATCCCGCCGCCTCCCGTCTCCACCACCAGCTTGCCCTTCACGGACTTTACGCTGACGCCGCCGCCTGCGGTCTGCAGCGTGGCGTCACTGCCCAGCCAGCCCACGACAATGCCGCCCCCCGCGGTCTCGGCTGCCACCGGCCCGTTGATCGCATCGAGCTGAATACCGCCGCTCCCGGTCATGGCGTACACCTTGCCGTTGATGTTCCTCACGGTGACGCCGCCCGCCTCGGTGGCGGCCTTCACCCATTGCAGCTCGCGAGGCACGCGGACCACAAACTCAGCATCCAGCTTCTTGTGCGAGTATTCTTCGTCCCAGCCGCCCAGCAGCGTGGCCGCCTCTGCGGTCCGCGAGGCCCGCACCTGGAAGGCCGCCAGGATTCGCCTGGCCTCCTGTTCCGACGCCTTGTAGGCGCGTTTGCGCACTACATAGGTGATATTCGACTGAGCAGCCCCTTCAATCTCGATCCTGCCCACGTCAGTCATCAGCTTGAAGCCCTTGCTCGTAGTGAGCGTGCCGGTTACCTCCTCCACCCACTTGTTCCCTTCCTGATAAATGCGGGTCTGGATGGCCACCGGCGCGTCCGAGGTCGCGGTTTGCGCCTGCACGCCGACCATCGCTCCGGCCAGCAGGACCATGCTTGCGATTTGAAGAATCCGGCTCAACTCAACTCCCTTTCCTCGTGAAACGAACCCAGCAAATTTGAACACCATGCAAACAGCTCTTGAACCTTAGTCGATCTCGGGCAGCGCGTTCAGCACACGCCCCGCTTCCTTGCGAATGAACTCGTTCTTGTCGCGTGCCGCCAGACCCTCCAGGGCCACGCGCACGCTGCCATCGGCGCTCACCGGCTGCAAGGACTGAATGGCCTGCGTGCGTACACCCGGGTTGGGATCGTTCACCAGAGCTTCCAGAATGGCGTCACGCACGCGCACGTCGCCGGAAACGTAGGGACGTAGTCCTTCCAACGCCTTCAACCTTACGCCCGGATTGCGGTCGTAACGCAGCGCGTACATCAACGCTTCGCGGATCCGATTGTCTTCCGGCTTTTCCGTCAGCAACTCCACCGAATCCATGCGCACGCCGGAGTTGGGATTGTTGCGCGCCGCGTACAGCAGCAGCTCCTGGATGCGCGGATCTTCCATCGACCCTTCCTGCGAGTTGCGCTGCAGTGTGTCGTACTGAATCTGCACCCGGTTCGTGCCCGGCTCCTGGCTGATCGAACGAATGCTGGCGATGGCCGCTTCCGTGGCCGGCACGTCCGGACCTGGGGTTTTCGTGGGAGGCTTCAGGTTGAAGGTGGCGGCTACACCCGCCCCGAATCCCACCATCAGAATCACCGCCGCAAGAGCGGGTGAGAACTTTACCTGCCGCAGCCAAGCAGCAGGATCGAAGAAGCGCTGCCAGGCATATCCCTGTTGCGTGGTTTCCAGGGCTTCTTGCAGATGCATGCGCGCCGAAGTCAGCAGATTGGGCGAGGGCTCCACGCGGGGCAGCGCGGAGAGTGACGACTTGAACAGGCGCGCCGACTCCACTTCCGTGGCGCACCCGGCGCAGCGCTCGATGTGGTGTTCCAGCTCGTAGCGGGCGTCGTCCGCCAGCTCGTCATAGATGTAATCGATTACGTTGGCCTTCACCCATTCGCAGTTCATAGTTCCACTCCTATCGCATCTCCGCCAGCGAGCCGCGCAGCTTCTGCGTGGCCCGGAACAGCGTGTTCTTGGCGGTGTCTTCCGTGGTTTCCAGCATCTCGCCGATGGTGCGCAGCTTGAGGCCGTGATAATGCTTCAGCTCGAACACCATGCGCTCACGCGGCGTCAGCCGGTCGAGCGCGCGTGCGATCTTGGCGCCCAATTCGCGGCGCATCAGGTCGCGTTCCGGATTCGCCCCGGCACGCTCATCGGGCACGGCGTCCAGCAGGTTGTATTCCGTGCCGTCGCGGTCCACTGCCACCGGCGCGTCTTCCTTCCGCACCTGGCGCTTGCGCATCTGGTCGAGACACAGGTTCACCACGATGCGGTAGATCCAGGTGTAGAACGAACACTCGAAGCGGAAATTGCCTACGTTGCGGTAGGCCTTCAGGAAGGCTTCCTGATAGATGTCCTGGGCGTCCTGTTCCGAGCGCATCAGGTTCAGGGCCAGTCGCAGCACCGCCTGGTCGTACTGCCGCACCAGCTCCTCGAAGGCGGCGCGATTGCCGCGCTGCGCTTCGCGGATCAGGCTGCTGTCGTCGACCCGGCGAAGACTCTGGCTAGCCATGGATCCCCGTTTGGGGATGCTTCCGGAACCGCCGCAAACCGTTTGTTGCAAAACCCCGGCTTCGGCCGGCATCTTCTTCTCCTGCATGGACGTCCGGGGCCCTAACAGTATGCCCCACTCAGCCGCTTCCCTACACCACTTTGGACGCGTTTGTGAAGGATTTGTGAGCGTTTGCCAGGGGTTTCGGCCCACTTGCCTGCGCGGAAAACGCCCGCGTTGTGTGCGATGCAGGCTACCCTCCACGCTCGTGTGGTGCCGGGTCTCTGACCCGGCGTTGATGGACGTGCCTGTGCGACGTTACAAGTCCTGCAATTTGATGGAGTTAGGTACGCGGCAAGGATGAGTCAGCGAAACAGCGTTGTCTCGGCTCAACGCCCGCCTCGGCCGCGAAAACTTCAGCGGCCGCGGGTCTTCCGGATGCCCGCCAGGTGGTGCCAGCTGTGCCGCAGGGCGTGGTCCTCGATCACGAATTGCGCGGTCATCGGCGCGCCGAAGCTCAATGAAAAGGGCGCGGCCCGGTCCAGTTCCTCATCCGTGAACCCGCGGACGCGGTCCGCGGCCTCGCCGCTGTTTCGTCGCAGCAGTTCGAGGGCTGTCGCTTTTGTGACTCCCGACTGTTCCTGGGCATGCTGTGCATTCATCTCGGCGACAGCTTTCCATGTGACGTCGGTCACGGCCTTTCCCTTGGCGATCATACGCGCCGCTTCCACCTCAACCGGATACATAGTGGCCACATGGTGCACGATCACGCCGATGGAACGGTCGTCGCTCTTCGACACGGGCGTACGCCATTCCTCTTCTGAGAGACCCTCCGCAAAAGCTGCCAGGGCGTCAGCCCCTTCCTCGATGCGATCGGCCAGTGCATTGGCGCGACGACTCATGGAGCCTCCTGTTTTGCGTGTAGCGATGATTTGTGGCACGGCATCCATAATGCGATCCTCCTCACTGTCAGTATTTGTTTGGATTCCGCCCGGCCCCCGGATGCGGTGAGGAGGCCGGTGCGGATCCCTTACCCGATCAGTGGAAGCGACCACAGTGACCGGGAATCGCCAAGGCGTACAGTCAGGGTTATTGGGCCTTGGGTTGGCCGAACAGGAAGTCATCCATCATCACGACGTCGGCTTTTCCGTCGTCATCCGGCCCCGGGGCAGCGTTGCCTGCGGTGATGCGCACACGGGCGATGCGGGCCTCGCTGAACACGACACCGAAGAAGGACTGGCTTCCGTTGCCCGGGGACGCGGGAGCAAAACCGCTGAACAGCAGCTCCCCATTCACGCCGAAGTACTCGAACAGCGCGCTGGACCCCCGGTTCCCCTGCTTCAGGCCGGGCCCGCTTCCATTGGGAAAGTCGACGTCCGTCAGCACGGCGCCAAATCCCGTGGTCGTCGCCGGGATGTTGCCGCCGCCAGGTACGAAGAACAGCACCTCGGTGACGTTGCTCCCAATCGGCGAGAACAGGCGCACCGGACTGAAGGCTACGAAGATGGTTTCGTAGCTGGGATTCCCGAAGGTATTCGCCAGCCCCAGGGCTGGTGCCTGCACAAAATTGGTTCCCGGAGTGATGAAGAGAGCGCCCCGGGTGCTCTGGAAATTGGTAAGCGGATTGGGCGAGACGGTGGTAGCCGTGGAGCCCATGCCGTCCCAGTTGATTTCCTGGCGTACGCCGAGCGCGACACGGAACTGGTCCACCGAACTTTGAATCGAGGTTGTGGTCGGGCCGGCGGCTTGGAATACGGTCGGCGCGACACTATCGTCGGCAGCCTGAGCTGGCACAAGCAATGCCAGTCCAACAGCGGCCAGAAAGGACAACTTTACAAATGACGGGTTCTTGCGGTTACTTACGAAACGGCTCATCACGTTCTCTCCTTGGGGTTGGTTTTCTGTGTACAACTTTGGTCAATGCAGCCTTGAAACTGTGGCCGTGGCCAGAAGCATCCGTCCCAACGTCGCCGTGCGTGGACGGAACTACTGGCTCTCGGATGAGTTGATCCGATCACGGTTCTTTGCCTCGATCGAGTCGGCAACTGTGCGAGGCGTGGGCAGATTGAAAACGCCCAGATCCGTTGCCACCTCGCTCAGGTAGTACATGTCGCCCACTCGTCTCAGCGTCACCGAGCGGCGCTCTGGAACAGCTCCCTCGTGCGAGCTGGGGACGAGGAAGACCGAGGTGCCCGGTTCTTCGCCGCGCAGGATCAGCACCTGGCCCGCTCCGTAGAAACTCCGTTCGACCCTGTAGGTCCCGGCGGGGAGCATCTTCCCCGCAGCTACAAAATCCTGCTTGATGTGCACCCTCACTACGCCCGTCTCCGCCTTTGCTCCTGCGGCCAGTGCGAATAAAACGGTGAGCGTGATCATTGCGCCCGACAAACTCTTCTTCATGGCTTCTCCTTGTGGTTACTCCTGAATGCTTTTGGTTCCGAACCGCCTCCAAATGCATCCGTATTCCGTGCGATTCAGGGATTCGATGCAGCCCCCGGAGCTGGATCTTTGATTCGCCGTCCCGGATTCTTTGCATCAACGCCCGGTTCGGTTAAGCTTATGAGAATGGATGTGCTTTCCGAGGTCCTCAGGGCCGTCAGGCTCGAGGGTGCGCTGTTCTTCAACGCGGAGTTCTCCGCTCCCTGGTGTGTCAGCGCACCCCGATCATCCGCCGTAGCCCCCTATCTTTGCCCTGGAGGGGGGCATTTGATCATTTACCACTTTCTGACCGAGGGGCATGCTTATGCCGAGCTACCGGATGGACGACGGGAAGAGTTGACTGCCGGCGACATTCTGATTTGCCCGCACGGCGATCCCCACCTCTTGGGCAACGGCTCACCCGCAAAACCGGTGGACTACATGCAGAAGTTCGCGAAAAACCTTACTCAGGGCCTCAAGCTCGCCCGCTTTGGCGGGGGCGGCGAAGTCACGCGGTTCGTGTGCGGATTCCTGGTGTGCCAGCCACGACTGAGCGACGTCTTTCTGGCCGGTCTGCCACGCATGCTCAAGGTGCACGTCGCCAATGAACCCTCAGGGCAATGGCTCGAACGTTCCATCCGCTTCTCGGTGGATGAGCTGGGCGAATCGTGTGCGGGTGGCGGGCTGGTACTGGCAAAGTTGTCGGAGGTGCTGTTCGTGGAAACCTTGCGGTGCTACATCCAGGCGCTGCCTCAGGAGCAGACCGGCTGGCTCGCGGGTGCGCGTCACTCCGGGGTGGGACAGGCTCTCGCCCTGCTGCACAAGGATCCCGCGCATCCCTGGACCATCTCCAGTCTGGCCAGGAGCGTTGGCCTGTCACGCACCCGCTTGGCGGAGCTCTTCCGCCACTTCCTGGGAGAGCCTCCCATGGCCTATCTGGCCCGATGGCGGCTGAAGCTGGGGGCGGAGATTCTTCGGTCGACCGAGAACAGCGTTCTGGAAGTTGCCTCTGCCGTGGGCTATGGCTCCGAGGCGGCGTTCAACCGGGCGTTCAAGCGGGAATTTGATTGTCCCCCGGCGCAATTCCGCCGCAAGTGCAAACTCACGCCGGCACAATACTCAGCAGGAATCCGTCCCTCGCGTCCAAGACGCAAGGAGACCCTGAGCGCGTTAGGGGTGGTTTAGAGGTGGAAAGGGTTTGGTGCCGGGCGCCGGGCCTGGGTCCGGCGCCACAAACGCTAAGTTACTCGCTGGCTTCCTTCGCCACCACCACCTTCACCTTGGCGGCGATGTCGCGGTGCAGTTTGATGTTGACGGCGAACTCGCCCAGGTTCTTGATGGGCTCATCGAGCTGGATCTTCCGGCGGTCCACGGTGAAGCCCTGGGAGGCGAGCGCCTCGGCAATGTCGCCCGAGGTCACCGATCCAAAGAGGTGGTCCTGTTCTCCAGCCTTGCGCGTGAAGGAGAGCGTCGCGCCCTCGAGCTGCTTGGACAATCCCTCCGCGTCAGCCTTGTCGCGCGCACTGCGCCGCTGGGCGGAGGTCTTCATCTGTTCGATCACGGCGCGGTTCTGCGCATTGGCCTCAATCGCCAACCGCCGCGGCAGCAGGTAGTTGCGGCCGTAGCCGTCGGCTACCTTCACTACTTCGCCGCGGTGTCCGAGCTTGGCTACATCTTCCTTCAGAATGACTTCCATGAATCACTCCTGACTTTGAATCACTCCTGACTGTGTAGCGCCGGGTCTTTGACCCGGCGTGGTTCTAGGTACTGGGTACTGGGTACAGAGTACTACCGTCCCGAAAACGCCAACAACGCGATATTGCGCGCCTGCTTGATGGCCGTGGAAAGGCGCCGCTGGTGTGGTGTGCACACCCCGGTGATGCGCCGGGGCACGATCTTCCCGCGCTCGCCCACGAACTGCTGCAGCAGCCGCACGTCCTTGTAGTTAATTGCGTCGATCTTCTCCACGCAGAACTTGCACACCTTGCGGCGGCGGAAGAACTTGCGTCCGCCTTCCCGCTGGGGCCCGCCAGGACGCGGCCCGCGACGCGGACCTGTGCCCGGGCCTCGGCCTGGGCCTGGACCGGAACTGGGCACTATGGCCGGCACCTCCGGCGTTGGGGCTTCAGGATTATTCTGAATTTCGTCTGCCATGCTTCTCCTTTTTTACTTTGCTTCTCAGCCGCGAGCTGCTGGCCAAACTCTAGGCTCCGACGGCGGCTGCGGGTTCTGCGCCCGCCTCAGCCGCGGGGGCCGAACTGCGGCGCACCCGCGAGGCGCGGATCTTGCGCACCTTTTCCAGGCGCTTGTCTTCCTCGTCCGTGCGCACCGTGAGGAACTTGATCACCGGCTCGGTCACCCGCAGCCGGCGCTCCAGCTCGTGAATGGTTTCTCCGGAGCCGTGTACCGTGAACAGCACGTAGTTGCCTTCCTGGAACCGGCGCACGCTGTAAGCCAGGCGCCGCCGGCCCATGCGTTCGACGATTTTCACCACGCCGCCGCCCGCGCTCACGCCGCTCTCCAGCGTGGAAA
>JBOGLL010000227.1:0-8842 GCA_050746065.1 Terriglobales bacterium
CGACAGGATCGCGATTACTCCAACGCTTACATTACGAGAAAGTGAGTCGCCCAGCGCGGAAGTCACCAACCCACGCAGATTAGCCATCCCCGCTGCCTGGATCGTCCCGTGCGCCTGCACGCGGTCGGTCTGACCGAGAAAATCCACGTACTCCACCATGCCGTTCCAGCCCACCAGTAGCGCCGAGATCAATGCGAGAGCCACCGCCACCGCCCCCGCTCCTGACAGCACACGCCACTTCTTTCTGAAAGCCATCACGGCGAGAAAAGGAACCACGAACTGGAACTTGAACAGGCCGAGCGCGAGGAAGCATCCCGCCTCGAAGTCCATGCCGCGCCTCAAAGCGAGGAACGCCAGGCTGAACAACCACAGCAGCATCACCGAATCCTGTCCGTGGAGCAGCGCCAGGAATACAGGGAAGAAGGCGAAGGCGGCCACCATGCGAGGCACAGCAGTTGCCCAATCCGGCGGCGGGCGCAGGTCGTCGTCCGGGTGACGTATAAAGCTCAGACCCACCACCAACAGGACATTCACCAGCAGCCACACCGCGTAGGCCCAGACAAACGGTAAATACGCCAGCAGCAAGAACAGAACGAGTTGGAACGGTGGATGATAGAAAAGCAGCGGCACGGTGCGCGAAGGAAAGTCCTTCTGGAATTCCTGCTGCGTCTCGTAGCGGTACAACTCGCGCCCTTGTCCCTGCTGCACCGCGCGCCCGGCGGCGTAGAAGCTGGCAAAGTCGGTTTCGCCCTTCAGGATGCGGTCGCGGAAGTAGTAGATGCCGCAAGCATGCGCCGCCAGCAGCGCGGCCAGCACCAGCCACCAGGCGCCTGCGGACTTGGGTTTCATGGATTCTGGAGAAGGGACTCGAAGAAAAACCGCCGCTTCTAATCCAGGTACTTTACCAGCACCACTTCGTTGCGGGCTTCGTTGTAGATCACCTCGTCCACCTTGGCTTTGGCCAGCAGGATGCCGAAGCCGCCAGGCCGCAGTCCCTTTTCCTCGCGCACCTGCATGTGACCGATGGGATCGTCGGGCGCGTTGGAGACGGCAGCATGGGTCAGCCCATCCAGGCTGAAGCCCGCTCCCGGGTCGGCGATGCGGTAGAGCAGCATACGCTTGGCCCGCAGGTACGAGACGCGCACCTTGCGCGTGGGATCGAATTGTCCTCCCCACTCGATGGCATTGAGCAGCATTTCCCGGAAAGCCGACCCCACCGCCTGCCGCAGATCGTCCGGCAGACCGGCCTTGAGCACCGACATGAATCCCTGAACGCGGTCCGCCACGCCGTGCTCGCAGGGCACCAGCAGCTCCACCCACTCCGGGCTGGCCGAAACCACTTCGATGGGCATTCCTGCGCCGCCGGAGGCGAGCGCGTCGGTCACCGTCTCGGAGAGTTGCTTGGCGTGAAACGGCTTGGGAACGTACTGGTAAGCCTGTTCGCGCACCGCCTGCAGCAGGGTCTCGGGGGTGTTATCGGCGGTCATGATGATCACTTTCGGGCGCTTGCCCTGCTCGCGTACCTTGGCCAGGACGTCCAGCCCGCCGAGGTGAGGCATGTGCACGTCCATCAGGACGAGGTCAAAGGTCTTCTTCTGAAGCTGCGCCAGCGCCGATGCTCCGTCTTTGGCGAGCGTGATGGAGTGGCCATCGCGACGCAGGAGGGTGCGGATCAGGTGCCGGATGGAAGGATCGTCGTCTGCCACGAGAATGTTGGGCATGAATCGCTCCCCAATCAGTTAACGGATCAGTGCCGCCGGGACCGGCCGGATGCCGACGCCTCCGACCGCTTGCTCGGACGCTTGCCGTCCCGCAAGAACGCAGCCAACTGCCGCTGCGTTTCTGCGATCTGCCGCTCCAGCCGCGTCAGCAGGGCTTCCGCGCCTTCCAGATTACCCTCACGGCCCCGCGACTCCAACTCCTCCGCCGTGGCCACAGCGTCTTTTGCAGCCAGGTGGCCCAGGGTTCCTTTCAGGGAGTGGGCCGCAGCCTGCACCGCTTTGGGATTGCCGGTCTCCACGCCGCCGTGCAGCGCGGCCAGCGTCTTGGGAGAGTTCTTCAGGAACAGCTCCACCAGTTCGCGCAGCAGTTCCTTGTCTCCGGCGAGCTGTTCGAGCACTTCCTCAAAATCCAGCGCCGCCGCTTCTCGCGCCGGCTCGGTACTTCCGGCCGGCTTCTGGTCCGACGACACCGCAGCTTCGATGGCTTCAAACAGATCGTTTTTCCTGACGGGCTTGCTCACGTAGCCGTCCATGCCCGCTTCCAGACAGCGCTCACGGTCGCCTTTCATGGCGTGTGCGGTCATCGCCACGATGGGAACATGCCCGCCGGACTTCCGCTCCTTTTCGCGGATGCGGGCGGTGGCCTCCAGGCCTCCCATCTCCGGCATTTGCAGATCCATCAGGACCAGGTCGAAGGGCTTCTTGCCGAGAGTCTCCAGTGCCTCACGGCCGTTGCCGGCCACTTCCACCTTGTGGCCGCGTTTCTCGAGGAGGCGCATTGCCAGTTTCTGGTTGACGGGATTGTCCTCCACCACCAGGATGCGCAACGCGCCTGTGGGCTTGCGCGTGGTCCGCCGACGCGACTCCACTCGCCCAGCCTCCCGCCCCAGACGTTCTCCCAGCACATGGGCGATTGCGTCGAACAGGTCCGACTGGCGCACCGGTTTCGCCACACAAGGCGCCGGCCCGGCGCGCTCGCGCTCGGCCGCGCGCAGCGTCCTTCCAGCGGCGGTCAGCAGGACTAACCCCATCGGCCCCGGCGAGCGGATCGCTCGGATCCCTTCCAGCAACGCGAAGGCATCTTCCCCAGGCAGCCCGGTATCCACCACAGCGAGTGCAAACGGACGCTTCTCTTCACCCGCCTGCTCGAGAAGCTCGCGGGCAGACGCGCCATTCTCCGCCGGCGCGACGTCCATGCGCCAGTTGCTCAGCATTTCCTGCAGGATGCGGCGCTGCGTGGGATTGTCCTCCACTAGCAGCACGCGCCGCCCGCCCAGATCGGCTGATTCCCACGGACGCCGCCCCGCCACGCCGTCCTTGTGCCGCTCGAATATCGCGGTGAAATGGAAAGTGCTGCCGCGGCCTTCCTCGCTCTCCAGCCAGATGCGCCCACCCATGAGCTGCACCAGTTGACTGGTGATGGCCAGGCCCAGGCCCGTCCCGCCGTAACGCCGCGTAGTCGAGGTGTCCGCCTGAGTGAATGGTTCGAAGATCAGCGCCTGCTTCTCCGCCGGGACGCCGATGCCGGTGTCGCGCACACAAAAATGCAGCTCGGCTTCCGCATCGCTCACCCGCTCGGGCGTCACGCTGAGGACAACCTCTCCCCGCTCGGTGAACTTGAGCGCGTTGCTCAGCAGGTTGACCAAGATCTGCCGCAGCCGCCCGGGATCGCTCAGCAGTTCGTCCGGCACCGGGGGCGGGATGTGACAAGCCAGCTCGAGGTTCTTCTGATGGGCGCGCAGCGCCACCACCTTCACGGCGTCTTCCATCGTCTCTCGCAGGCTGAAGGCCACTCGGTCCAGGTCCAGCCGGCGGGCCTCGATCTTGGAGAAATCCAGAATTTCGTCGATCAGGCGGAGCAGCGAGTTGGAAGCATCGCGCACCATTTCCAGGTGTTCGCGCTGTTCTGCGGTCAGCCGGGTGTCGAGCGTCAGGTCGGTCATGCCCATGATGGCGTTCATGGGATTGCGGATTTCATGGCTCATGTTGGCCAGCAGTTCGCTCTTGGCCCGGGTGGCCGCCTCGGCGCGTCCGCGCGCCGCATCCAGCTCTTTTACCAGCAGCGCCAGGCGCGCAGTGTTCTCCTGTTGGGTCTGGTGTGCCGTTTCCAACTCGCGAGCGTAGGCCCGCAGTGCTTCCTCCGACTGCTTGCGCTCGATGAACTGACCGATCTGCGTACCGATGGAATCGAACATCATCAGCAGTTCAGGATCGGGCCGGCGGATCTCACGGCTGAAGAACTCCATCACCGCGACGATTTGTGGGCCTCGCCGCACGGGAAAGCCGAAGGCTCCGTGCAGGCCCTCGCGGGCAGCGTACGGCGAGCGCGGGAAGTTGGAATCGGCGACCACGTCGGGGA
The DNA here is from genome assembly GCA_050746065.1 of Terriglobales bacterium. Lineage (GTDB taxonomy): Bacteria > Acidobacteriota > Terriglobia > Terriglobales > Acidobacteriaceae > CAZXVY01. Next base: position 4,081 of record JBOGLL010000227.1, read on the forward strand.
TCCAGGCCGGCTGCCCGCCGGCCCACACTCGGCCCGGAAGCCCGACCCCGGGAGCGAAGGTAAAGTTCCTGCAGACCTTCTCGAATTCCGGAAACTCATGCCCGGGGGCGTGCCAGAACTCAGTGCTGCGAAGCCGGTGGGCTCCCTCGTCCACGTTCCACAGGCAGCCGGTTTCCCACCCCAGGCTTTCGCACACCGCCTGCAGGATGCGGGGCGTGGCATCTTCCAGTGTGCCGGCCTCGGTCAGGACGCGGGTCACCGCGTACCCGGCGGCCATGCGGGAAGCGGTCTGCTTGCTGTCGGTGACGTCGCGCGCCGCCGAGTAGATCAGGCCGTCTTCCGTGGAGACGACAGAGTTCCATTGCAGCCAGCGGTAGGAGCCATCCCGCGACCGGTAGCGGTTTTCAAACGAGACGGTCTCCCGGCCGGTGATCAGCTTGGCTGCCTCCTCCTTCGTTTGCTCGCGGTCATTGGGATGGACGAAATCAATGTATTGCTTCTTCAGGAGTTCCTCGACCGGATAGCCCAGATGGCGCTCCCAGGCGGGATTCAGGCGAAGGAAACGCCCCTGAAAGTCGGAGATGCACAACATCTCCAGCGACAGCCGGAAGAAGCGGTCCAGGTTCTCCTGTGCCTGGTGGCGCTTGGCCACCTCCGAGGCCAGTTGATGCAATTTCTTCCGCAGTTCGAGCTGCGCCACGGTCTGTCGCGCCAGCGCCTGGAGCGCGTGACGCTGTTCTTCGCTGAACGGGTGCGGTTCGCGATCCACCACGCAGAGCGTTCCCAGGGCGTGGGAGTCGGGCGCGATCAGGGGAGCGCCGGCATAGAAGCGGATGTGGGTCTCGCCGGTCACCAGAGGATTATCGGCAAACCGGGCGTCCTGACTGGCGTCAGGCACGACCATTACGTCGCTGCCCAGGATGGCGTGTGCGCAGAACGCCAGATCGCGGGGCGTTTCCTGCGCCTCGAGCCCCACCCGGGCCTTGAACCATTGTCGATGCTCGTCCACCAGGCTGATCAATGCGACGGGAGTACCGCAGATTTGCGCCGCGATACGGACCAGATCGTCAAACGCTTCTTCCGGAGGCGTGTCCAGGACGTGGTATTGCCGCAGCGCGTCGAGCCGTGCAGCTTCGTTGCTGGGCAGGGGCGCCTTCATCGGACGGCTCGTGCTTGAGCCAGACTCAAACCCGGGGAAAGAGGAAATTATACTGCGCGAGGGAATTGAATCATTGAGCGATTGAATCATTGAATGATTGCCTAAAGCCTTGGGATTGATCACCGCAGCGCGGGTCGCTTTTCAATGATTCAATGATTCACTGACTCAATGATTCAATCGCTCAATGATTCACTGATTCAATTCCAGTAAGATATTCGCATCATGGCCGCAAGTTCTGACCTCCTGCGCCGGCTTCCTTCCGTGGACGAACTGTTGCGCCGGGCAGAGATCGCCGCCCTGGTGGAGCGCGAAGGACACGCCGCCGCCACCGATGCGCTGCGTTCCGTGCTGGCGCGTTTGCGGACAGAAGTTGCCGAAGGTCGGCTCGATGCTGCCGGTGTCGAACTGGCGCTTGCCGGTATCGGGGCTGCCCTCGAGAAGCAACTTCGCCAGTCGTTGGCCTACGCGCTGCGCCCGGTGATCAACGCCACCGGAGTGATTCTGCACACCAACCTGGGACGCGCGCCGCTGGCGGATGCGGCCGTGGCTCGCATCGCCGAGGTTGCCACCGGATATTCCAATCTGGAGTTCGATCTCGACACCGGAGAGCGCGGCAAGCGCGACGTGCATGCCGACCGCCTTTTCCGCCGTCTGCTCGATCCCGAGGGCACTTCCGGCGTGGCCACCGTTGTGGTCAACAACAACGCCGCCGCGGTCTTCCTGGCCTTGAACACGCTGGCCGAAGGCGGCGAGGTGGTGGTTTCGCGGGGAGAGCTGGTGGAGATCGGTGGATCGTTCCGCATTCCCGATGTGATGGCCAAATCGGGCGCCGTGCTGCGCGAAGTGGGCACTACCAACCGCACGCGCCTGGCCGACTATGAACGCGCCATCACCGAGCGGACCCGGCTGCTGTTGCGCGTCCATCGCTCGAACTTCGAGATCGTCGGATTCACCGAACAACCAGCGCTTGCCGAGCTCGCAGCATTGGGCCGTCGACGCGGCATCCCGGTGATGGAAGACCTGGGCAGCGGCGCGCTGCTCGACCTGGCGGCACTGGGCGTGGCCAGCGAGCCGGGTATAGTGGAGAGCCTTCGCGCGGGCGTGGACCTCGTGACCTACAGCGGCGACAAATTGCTGGGCGGGCCGCAGGCCGGCATGCTCAGCGGTAAAGCAGAACTGGTGGCGCGCATCCGTTCCAATCCCATCTTCCGCGCTCTGCGTGTGGACAAGCTCACCTACGCGGCGCTCGAAGCCACGCTCCTGGCCTACGTCCGCCAGGACCACGACGCAATTCCCGCCCTGCGCCTGATGCGCTTGTCGGCGGACGAAATCCGCAAGCGTGCGGAAGCAGTGGCCGCGCGACTGGCGCCATCGGCGCCCAGGCTGAAAGTCGAAGTAGTGGAAGGTGAATCGGTGATTGGCGGAGGCTCAACCCCGGGCGCGCGCCTGCCCACCCGGCTCCTGGCCGTCACTGCCGAGGGCCTGAGTGCCGGCGAACTCTCTGCGCGCCTGCGCGCCGCCGAACTTCCCGTCATCGGCCGCGTCGAGGAAGGACGCGTGCTGCTCGACCTGCGCACCGTGTTTCCCCAACAGGACGCGGTCGTGGAAGCCGCGCTGCGCAGTCTCTCCTAGCCACAGAGTCACTGAGAGAATGTGGTCATGTCGTCATGTGATCATCGGGTCATCGGACTGCTCGCTTTTGCTTCACATGACAAGATGACCAGATAGCAACATGACCAGATCTTTCTCTGTGCCTCGGTGTCTCTGTGGCCATCCAAGTAAAAAGGGCGGCCTCTTACGGCCGCCCTCTTCCGTCGAAACGGAAGGATTAGAGAGGTTGCACGTTCTCTGCCTGCAGACCCTTGGGCCCCTTGACCACGCTGAACTGCACGGCCTGGCCTTCCTTCAGGCTGCGGAAGCCATCGGACTGGATGGCCGAGTAGTGGACAAAAACGTCCTCTCCCGTGTTCCGGCTGATAAAGCCGTAGCCCTTGGCGTCGTTGAACCACTTCACTGTTCCTTGCTCCATGGTATTTCGGCTGTTCCTTTTCTGTAGGATTTGCGCTTAGAACCGGGTAAGTGCGAGGCAGGCAAGTGCTGTTCAGCAGAGACCGCTCACCACTGTTCGATCAAACGCAAAAGTATCCTACCGGAAACCATAGGCATTGACAACTCCGCTCCCCCATCTGCTTTTGTCAGCGGACCGGCCTTCCGGATGCGGCGTTTTCAGGCCGTGCCGCATGGCCCCGCCGGGCGCAGAAATGCTTGACAGCCGGGCTACGAGGGTGGATGCTAATGCGAAGTTTGGGAGGGCGGCGCATGCCCCAGTCTGAGGGCGAAGTCCCCGAGGTCAAGGGAGCCATTGTGTCGGAGGCCGAACAGGAACAGCGTAATACCCGCCGCTTCGCACTGCAGCTTCCCGTCAGCGTGAAGTACGTGGACGGCTCCAGCAAAGAGCAGGCCGCCCAGACCCGCGACGTGAGCGCCCGCGGCGTCTTCTTCTACATGGACACCAACGTGAAGGTGGGTTCCGATCTGGAGTTCACCCTTACCCTGCCTTCCGAGATCACCCTGACCGACAGCATCCGCGTGCGCTGCAAGGGGAAGGTGGTGCGCGTGGAAGAGAAGGGCAGCGAGCGCATCGGCGTGGCCGCCGCCATCGACCAGTACGACTTCATCTCCGAAGGCTGATCGCGCAGTCCGACGTTTTCCCGGGAGTTCAACCCAGCGTGCCGTTCCTCGCCGATTTTTTCCGCCGTATCCTGACGCAGATTTCGGCAGGTGCCCCACATCTGCCGCCGTTGGCAGATGTGGGTTTGCCGTGCCTAAGACCTGCCTCCTGCCTCCTGCCTCCCGTCTTTCTGCTGCCCCATCCTTATCGCGCCCGCTTTTGGAGCGATAGGGTGGGAGCCGTCGCCTTCTTTCTGGGCGTTCTGTTCGCACCTTCCCTCAGTCACGCGCAGGAGCCACTCGCCGAAGTCTTCGCGTCCGACGCTACCGTGCGCGGCTCCGTGGTACTCGCCGGCAGTGGCACCAAGGTGCTGAGCGGATCGTCCATCAGCGCCGGAGCCCAGGCCGCCTTAGTGCGCCTGGCCCGCGGAGGCGAAGTGCGCGTCTGCCCGGGCAACAGCGTCACTCTGGCCAGCGCCTCCGGACGCGACCTGCTCTGGGGCGTGGGCACCGGCGCCATCGAAGTGCACTATGCGCTCGCCTCTTCGGCCGATACCTTGATGACTCCCGACTTCCGCATCCTGCTGGCCGGTCCGGGCGCGTTCCATTTCGCTTTGTCTTCGGACAATCGCGGCAACACCTGCGTGCGCTCCCTTCCCGGCAATACTTCCTCGATCATCGTGCAGGAGCTGGCCGGTGGCGGCAGCTATCAAGTGCGCCCCGGCGACCAGGTGCTGTTCCGCAACGGCACCACGTCGGAAGTGGACGCCACCACGCCTCTGAGCTGCGGATGCCCGGCGCCCCCACCCGTCCATCGCGCCGAGAAGGAAGCAGCGAAGCCTGAGCCTGAGAAGCCTGAACCAGAGAAAACCGCCTCCCAAGAACTGCCGCCCGCCCCCGTTGAGAAAACGTCTGTCGAAAAAACGTCTGTCG
>JBOGLL010000228.1:0-3658 GCA_050746065.1 Terriglobales bacterium
GCCGGGTGGCGAAGGCCTCGGTCACGGTCTTGACGCCGATGTCGCGGGCCTGGCGCACGATCTCAAAAATCTCTCGGTGACGGTCCGAAGGCGCCTTGCCGATGAAGCCCGTCCAGGTGATGTCGTAGTAGACCGTGCCCGGTCTGTTCTTGCGCCCCCAGATGTCGAGCAGGACGAAATCGCCCTCGCGCATGGGTGCAGGGCGGTCGGCGCGCGGTTCATAGTGCGGGTCGCCGCTATGCGCGTTCACCGCCACAATGGGGTAGTCCTCGGTGACCAGATTTTCGCGACGGAAGGCTTCGAGGATCCACTGCTGGATCTCGTGCTCCTGGGTGCCGCCGGAGCGAACGCGGCGCCCGATCTCCTGGAAGGCGGCGGCGGTGATGGCGTCCACGGCGTCGCGGGCGTCGAAGTGGCTGCGAACCTGTTCCTCGGTCCACGCGGCCTCGAAGCGAGCCACCAGATCGCCGGAACTCACGATCTCCTTGCCGAAACTGCGGATGAGCTCGATGGTGCCGGCGTCCACGAGTCCGATGTAAGGGACAAGATTGTTGGGTGAATACTGCATGGCCAAGGTGCGATAGGGAGCGAGCATGGCCTTCAGGTTGTCCCACAACTCCTGCCAGGAGGAGTACTCGGCTTTGGAGCCGGGAAGTGAGTCCAGATGGCCGGCTTCGATGCGGTGTACAAGCTTCGCGGGATCGCCCTCGGCGGGGATCACGTAGAACCAGCGGCGTGTCACCATGAGCGTCGCGGGAAGGCCGAGCACGCTGTAGGCAATGGGGTCGCGGTGATGGTGGTCGTAAAACAGCCAAGCGTCGAACTTGCGCTCGCGAAGGGCGGACTGAATGGCAGCCAGGTCCATGGGCAAACAACTATTTTACAGGAGGGACTGGGGATGCAGGAGGCAGGAGAGAGGAGAGCCCGGATTCGGCAGATCAAGTTGAAGCTGGCGCGCTCTTTTCTGGCTGGACAACCCGGTTGTAGATCCAGAGCAGAAGCGCGGTAGCGACGCCCACACCCGTGACTGCCCACCAGATGTTCTGAGGCTGGCCGGTGACTTCTCCAAAGTGGTGCAGCAGCTTTCCGCCCAGCCATCCCCCGACGATCGAACCTATGCCGATAGGCAGGAAGGCGAAGCCCAGGTACGTCCCTTGCTGCCCGGGCGGGGCCAGGCGCGAGATATATTCGTAGTAACGAGGCGATTGCGTGATCTCGCCCAGGGCGACGACAACCAGAGTGAGGACAACCATGGGTACCGTGGGATTGAAAATCAGGATGACCCAGGCGATCGCCGAGATGAGCGTCCCCAGGGTGATGGCGTGGAACGAGGGCAGTTTGCGAATGAAGAAGTTGATCACCACGGTGAGTGTGATCACGGTGATAGGCCCGGCGCTCAGCAGCTTCTCGGTGTCGGCGCTGGGGTCGATGTACTTGGTGACGTAGAGCGGCAGAATAATGAACTCCTGCCAGAAGACGATCCAGTACCCAGAAAAGATCAGCAGGAATGTCATGAAGCGGGGGTTCGACAGCACGGTCCAAAAGTTTCTGACAGCCTGGCCGAGCGTGGGCTGCGTTTCATCGGCGCGCGCCGGTTCCTTGAACAGGATGAGCACGGCAAAAAACATGACGAACACACTGAGCGCAGCCACGCGAAACACGTTCTCCACGCTCAGGCGATGATGTACCCAGGAGGCGACGATGGGGCCGGCGGCGCCGCCGACATTGACCAGCGTGTAGTAGATCGAGTAGCCGATGGAGCGGACGTTCTCCCGGGAAGCGCGGGCCGTGGTTCCGACTACTGCGGGTTTGACCAGCGCGATGCCCAGCGCGGGGAGCATGAGAACGAAGGCCACCAGCCAACCCAGCGGCACGGCATTGCGTACGGGAGCGAGCCAGGGTGAGCCGATCGAGCCCAGCAGGAAATAGGCGATGCTCAGAATGAAGTAAGCAAGGGAAAGGGCGCGGCGGAATCCCATGCGGTCCGCCACCGTCCCGCCGAACGCCGCCAGGAACCAAACCAGTCCGCCGAAGAGTCCGGTGAGGCTGCTGGCCTCTTGCGTAGGAAACTCAAGCGTTTCGTGGAGGTAGCGAGCGAGGGAGGCGAAGGCAGCGTAGTAGGACAGCCGCTCGAAAAGCTCAGTGACGTTGGCGACCCAGAAGGGGCGGTCGAAGCCTGTGCGGATGTCGGTGAGGCGCTGGGCGAAAGACATGAGCGGGTGTCGGGTGTCAGCTCTCAGGTGTCAGGAACGGCTGCAATCTCCTGGTGACTTCCTCCGCGGACAGACCGGCGATGGCTACCACCTTGCGGCGCCTGCTCTGGCCGGCAGCTATCTTAACGGACGAGCGGGGCACGTTCAAAAGTTCCGCGAGAAATTCCACCAGGGCCTGGTTGGCGCGGCCTTCGACGGGCGGGGCAGTGAGCAAAATCTTGAGCGCGTCGCCGACTTCGCCGGTGACGGAGTTTTGCCGCGTCCGGGGATGCAACTTGACGGCGAAGCTCGATCCTGAAGCAGTGGCGCGAATCGGAATCACTCCTTCGGCCTTTCACCGAAGATGGCGGCGCCGAGGCGGACGCAAGTGGAGCCCTCCTCGATGGCAATCTCGAAATCGTGCGACATGCCCATGGAGAGGATGTCGGTTGTGATGCCAGGCAGTTTGCGTGCGGCGAGTTGGTCGCGAAGCTTGCGGAGGCGCCGGAAGTGAGGGCGGGAGTCCTCGGGATTGGCGGTGAAAGGTGGGATGGCCATGAGCCCGGTGATTTTCAGGGCTTCGAGCTGGGGCGCGGCGTAGAGGATGTCCTCCAGTTCCTTGGAGTCGGGCCCCACGCCGCTCTTGGCTGCCTCGCCTGCAAGATTAATCTCGATGAGCACAGGCATCGGCGTGCCCCGAGCATCAGCAGCAGCGTTGAGTTTGCGTGCGATGCGGAGGGAATCCACGGTATCCACGGCGTCGAAGAGTTCGGCGGCGCGGGCGGCCTTGTTGCTCTGCAAGTGTCCGATCAAATGCCAGTGAGCGCCATCGAGAGCGCGGGCGGCGTCTGCCTTGGCAGCGAATTCCTGTACGCGGTTCTCGCCGAAGAGCCGCAGGCCGGCAGCGTGCGCCTCACGAATGGACTCGACGCCGAAGGTCTTGGTGACCGCCATCAGCGCGACACTGTCGGAGTTGCGCCCAGCGCAGCGGGCGGCGGCAGCGATGCGCTCGCGGACAAGGGCAAGGTTGGCGGCGATGGACACGGAAGATAGTTTCAAGTTTCGGGTTTCAAGTTTCAAGTGGCGGTCTACCAAGGCGAAAGGGAAAAGCCAACCACGAAGAACGCGAAGGTCTCACGAAGGACGGAGATAGAGAACCGGCCGAGGGCGGCCGGGCTACGCTTCAGGGGCTAAAGCCCCGTGTTGTGAAGACCGGGGTCGGCACGGCTGAAGCCGTGCCCCTTCGAGAGCGACTTCCGAGACGTTGCAAGCAACGTCTCTACGGAGGCCGTTAGGTTCTGCCGTCACTTCTTGCCGTCGCCTTCGAGCGGCTTGCGGGCGAAGTAGAAGAGCGAGGCCGCAAGGAGCGCGAACATCAGGACCGACACCCAGTCGTTATGCAGGCCGGTTATCCCGAGGCCCTCGAAATTGAGGAAGCCCACGCGCCGCTTGTCGGCCAGAATGCG
>JBOGLL010000229.1:0-8452 GCA_050746065.1 Terriglobales bacterium
GCCCAGGGCCTCGCCGAAGCCACCGCCATGTTGCGCAAGGAGGAAGCCTGGAAGCAGTTCCACGAAGCCGCGCGCCTGCACACCGTCCGGGAGAAGCTGCCCGCGATCCTGCAAGCCTCGACGGGAATCTTCGGCGCCGTGGCCGCGCCATTAGGCAACATCGACAAGGTGGTAGTGATCGATCAGGGCGGAGGGCCTGACGGTGGCGGCCTGACGCGCTTGGCCAAGACCAGTCCTACCGTCGTTTTCAACCTGCTGCAACAGCTCGAGGCGCTGGGACTCAACCTGCCGACGGTGCTGGAACAGCTCGGCGTGAGCCAGAAGACCAGCGGCGGGCCAGCGCCCGAGTCGCCGGTTGAAGGCCCGGCCGAGCCGTCGAAGAAGGAACGGACCAAACCGTGACGTTCTGCTTGGCATCGGAAACGCGCCGGCGGTGAGGCGGGCGTCGGATTGGTTAGAATCTCGGCATGCCGACGCTCTACCGAACGCAACCGATTCCAAGCAGAATCGAACGCGCCCCAATCGCTGTGCATTGCAGCGACCCGCGGTACCAGCCACATTTCCAGGAATTTCTAGACAAGGGCCTGGGGCTTGATCACTATGCGTTGATTGCCATTCCGGGCGGGGCGCAACTGCTGGTCCTCGAGGAATACCTGCCCAAATTTTCCTGGGCGGGATGGCGCTGGCTGAAGTTCATGGTGGATCTGGTCAATCCCACGCGCATCGTCCTGATTGCTCACGAGGACTGCCGCTGGTACCTGGACGCACGCTTTGGGCATGATCCTTTGCGCGTCCGCGAGCGCATGATCGCGGACTTGCGCCGGTCGAGTGCCGAACTGAAGCAGAGATTCGGCCAGCAGGTCGAGATGTATTACGCATGCCTCCGCGATGATGGCTCGGCAAGTTTCGAGGCCCTGTAGCCCAGGCCCGCGGGAAACGCTGCTACGCTTTCCGGCGCTGCTACAATGAGTGAAACGTCTCGAGGAGAAAGAACTATGCCCTGTTCCGGTCCCATGCCCGGCCCCGTTCCCTCAACCGAAGGCAAGCACATGGTGAAGTGCGTGAAATTCCAGAAAGAGCTGCCCGGGCTGGATGAGCCTCCCTTTGACACCGAACTGGGACAGAAGATTTACGCGAACGTCTCCGAGGAGGCGTGGAAGCTGTGGCAGGAACACGCCAAGATGATCATCAACGAGTACCGCCTGAATCCCGCGCGCAAAGAGGCGCAGGAGATCATCGTGCAGCAGATGCAGGAGTATTTTTTCGGCGAGGGCGCCGCGCTGCCGCCGGGCTTCGTTCCGCCACAGAGCAAGAGCTAGTGCAGGCAGCGCTGCAAAGCGTCCTGAGATGCCGGGCTGCGCCCGGCACCCCAGCCGAGGGCGGCTGGGGCTACGTGATTCAGCTCCGATGAACGTCCTCCTGCTATCCACCTACGAGTCCGGCCATCAGCCCTTCGGCCTGGCATCACCCGCTGCGTGGTTGCGGGAAACCGGGTTCTCCGTTACCTGTCTCGACCTCTCGCAAACCCCGCTCAGCGAAGCCGCAGTGCGCGCCGCGCGGCTCATCGCCATCTACCTGCCCATGCACACCGCTACGCGCATTGCCATGCGCGTGATCGCAAAACTGAGAGCGTGGAACCCTGAGGTCCACTTGTGTGCCTACGGCCTCTACGCGCCGCTGAATGCCGAGATGCTGCGGGCATCCGGTGTCGCCACGATTCTCGGAGGAGAATTCGAATCCGGTTTGCTCAGTCTGGCGCAGCGGCTGCGGGAGTCGGCGAACGGCGCGTGGCCGCAGCTCGAGCCAGAAATCAATCTTGCGCGACAGCAGTTCCGCGTGCCTGACCGCAGCGGCCTGCCCGCGCTCGAACGCTACTCGCGTCTCGTGCTACCCGACGGCACCGAGCGCATCGCTGGTTACACCGAGGCCAGCCGAGGATGCAAACATCTGTGCCGGCATTGTCCCATCGTGCCTGTGTACGGCGGCAAGTTCCGCATTGTGGAGCGGAAAGTGGTGCTCGAGGACATTCGCCGGCAAGTGGCGGCCGGCGCCGAGCACATCACCTTTGGCGATCCCGACTTCTTCAACGGCGTGCGCCATGCTCTGGAGCTGGTGCAAGCACTGCATCGCGAGCATCCGCAGGTGAGCTACGACGTTACCATCAAAGCCGAGCACCTGCTCAAGCACGCGCAGCATCTGCCGGCGCTGCGTTCAACCGGCTGCGCGTTCGTGACCACGGCCGTCGAGTCGCTCGACGACCGCGTGTTGACACTCCTCGACAAGGGTCACACGCGCGACGACTTCTTCCGCCTGGTGTCCCTGTTCCGCAAAACCGGTCTCGAACTCGCGCCCACGTTTGTTGCTTTCCATCCCTGGACCACACTCGAGAGCTATGAAGAACTGCTGCGAACGCTGGCCGAGCTGGACCTCGTGGAAAACGTGCCTCCGGTTCAACTCATGCTCCGCCTGCTCATTCCGGCGCGGTCGCGCCTGCTCGAACTGAAAGAGGTGCTAGAAGTGATCGGGCCGTTCGAAGAGAGTGCTCTCAGCTATCGCTGGAAGTATCCTGACCCGCAGGTGGAGCAATTGCAGCGCCAGGTCGCGGCCATGATCGAAAAGAAGGGAGCCGAGGGCTGCGAGCGCAGAGAGATCTTCAGCGAAGCCTTGAAGCTGGCACGACGCGCTTTGAACCAATCGATTCCGGCGCTTCCCTCAGTGCCGCTTGTCGCCTCGCGTGCGACCATTCCCTACCTTACCGAGCCCTGGTTCTGTTGAGCCGAACCCACTGACGGGCAGTTGGCCCCGTTTTGATGCAGGTATCAGGTGGCAGGTGTCGGGTGTCAGGTCTTATCGATACATCTGCTCAATCTCGCTGGCGAATCGTGCTGCGATGGCGTCGCGCTTCAGCTTGCCGTTGGCGGTGAGCAGGCCGCTTTCGATGGTGAAGGGCTCGGCGATCAGATGGAAGCGCCGCACCTGCTTGTAATGCGGCAGGCCGTTGTTCAGCGCGTCGATAACGCCCTGCGCCTGCTCCCGGGAGGCAGAGCCCGTGATCAGCGCTGCCAGGAAACTGCGTCCGTTGCCCACCAGAACTATCTGCTGCGCGCCGGGGAGCCGCTGTAAGAGCTCGTCCTCGAGGGGTTCGGGAGGGATGTTGTGTCCAGACGCTGGAATGATCAGGTTCTTCGCCCGCCCGATGATGCGCCAGTTGCCCGAGCCGTCCACTTCGCCCTGGTCGCCGGTATGGAACCAGGTTCCGTCCGGGCCGTGGCGCAGAACTTTCGCCGTTTCCTGCGGACGATTCCAGTAGCCGGGAAAAATGTTGGGCCCGCGGACGAGGATCTCGCTGTTCTCGCCGAGCTTAATTTCCACCTGCGGAATGGCTGGGCCCACGCGTCCGGGCTCGACGCAATGCGGGTCGTCGAGCGTGCAGATGGCCGTGGTTTCCGTGAGTCCATAGACCTGAAGCACGGGAGTGCCGAGCATCACGAAAAAAAGCTGGGTCTCGACCGCGAGCGGCGCCGAGCCGCAGATGAGCGCGCGCAGGTTCGGCCCCAGCTTCTTGCGGATGGCTGGGAACACGACGCCCTCGGCCGTTGCCAGCCACAGGAAATCGAAGCCTGCGGACTTGCCCTCGAGGCGTCGCAGCCAGGCGGCGCGGCCTTTGCTGAAAACCACGTGCGCGAACCCACCACGCTGTGCGAGTTGGTCTTCAATGCCACGACGCACACGTTCGAGCAACGCCGGCACATTGAGGAAGTAGTCGGGCGCGGCCAGCTTCATTTCGTCCACCAGCTTGGTGAGATCCATGCAGAGTGTGAGCACGCAGTTGCGCGAAAGCGCGGTCAGCATCAGGATCCAGGAGCCGGCAAAGCAAAAAGGCAAATAGTGGAAGATGCGGTCGGGCTGGCTTCGTGGGCCCATGAGCAGGTCGAGCCGCGCGCCCGTGCAGGGAATCATGTGGTTCAGATTTCCCACGTTGAGCACTACGCCCTTGGGCTCGCCCGAAGTGCCGGAGGTATAGACGATGCTTACGGGATCGGCACCCGTGAGAGCGGCTGACGGCGGTGATTCCGCGCCTCGCGTCGCGAATATCTCGTCGAACAGCGCCGTGCGCGGCGCCTCCGGCCATTCGCTGCAAACTGCATCGCGCAACGTCGCGTCGCCGCAGCACAGGAGCGAGGGCGCGCAATCCTTCATCATGCCTACCAGTTCTTTCGTAGCCTGGCGCGCGTAGAGGGGAACGGCAATCCCGCCCTGGGCCATGATGGCGAGATCCAGCGCGGTCCATTGGACGCTGTTGTGGGCCAGCAGCGCACAGCGGTCGCCCTTCTTGAGTCCTGCGTCGCGGAGGAAGGTCCCTGCCATTGCGATCATGGCCAGCAATTCTCGAGCGGTCACAGGCACCAGCTTGCCGTCGCGCACTTCCTGAAGCACAACGAACGCAGGCTCGCGGTTCAGCCGTTGCAGGATGTTTTCCAGGAAGTTCATCCGCCGTTGGTTTCGACCAGTTTCTGGAGGCCAGGGCTGAGCGGAGGCAGGTAGTCCTCCCAGCTCAATTGGCCGCTGCGGAAGGGGAACTCGGGATAGCGCTGCTGGACGTGCTCCTCGAAATAAACGCCCATGCGGGCCATGGTCTTCAGGTTCCTCACCACGCCGCGCCCAATGCCTGCAGCCACGGCTTCGCGCTCGCGGCACAGCCGGTCGAGGACGCCTCGCAGCTTTTCCTCAAGATCGGGATCGTCCACGGTCAGCAGCAAGTGCTGGTGCCCGCGCTGGTGCATCAGGTTGCGGATGCGTTCGTCCATGGTGATGCCCGCCGAGGCAACCAGTCCCGGCATGGCAGTCACAATGCCGTGGTAGCGCGACGAAACCATCAGGTGACAGGCGCGCAGCACGCTCACCAGCTCGTACATGTTGTGCTGGTCCGAGGTAAGAATGGGCGCGCCCGGCAGCTTCTCAGCCAGCGCCCGGCAGGCGCGCGCGTCGAGCATCTCCATGGCGACCAGGATCACAAACGCCCCGCGCTCTTTGCGGAAGGCCTCGACCGCGTTGGCGATGGCGGTGAGGTAGCGCGCATACGCCGCATCCACCTTCGGCCCGGAGTTGTGGAAGTACAGGCTGCGGTAATGACTGTCACGATAGGCGCCGGTGAGAGTGCGCGCCACGAACCGGCCGACCGATGCCTTCACCGGCCACCAGAACGGATTAATGGGGCACACTACCAGCACCGGTTGCCGGCCGTCCCAGCCCAGATCGCGCAGTATCTTTTGGCCGTACTCGGGACCGTGCGGCTCAAACGTCCACGCAGTGTCGGTGCCCGCTTCGGTGGGGACACCGAGTTCGCGCAGCACATCGCGCGATTCCTCATTGCGCGTGAGGATGAGCGACTCGCTGCAATAGCGCGCACACATGCGTGCCAGCAGCTTGTCCATGTGTCCGGCCTCGGCGCCGTAGCCGACGGAGAGCTTGTTCTCCGCCGACGCAATGCCCAGCGACCCGATCATCATCGTCGTCAGGGCGTTGGCGAACTTGCTCTTGAACATGGAGCCTTCGCAGGCCACCACACCGTGGTGCTTGCGCGCTTCGCGAAAGAGAAAGGGAGGGAAGATATCGGGCAGGCGGACCTGTTCGGCGCCGGCGAAGTATCCGCGAGAGAGATCGAAGTTCTGCGTCATTACGCTGATGCGCAGGTTCTGCTCACCCAGGATGCGGCGTACCTGACGCAGCATTTCTTCCACGCGCACGTCGGAGCCGGTATTGCGGGTGCCGTTGTAGCCGGCGAACAGCAGACTGAGTGGTTCTCCGGGCCGCCAGGGGTGTCCGGCTCCCAGCATCCAGGCCAGCTTGGTGGTCTCGATCAGCCCGCTCACCCAGGCTTCCAGCACCAGGTCCATCATGCCGCCGGCCCTCCTGCGGGTCTCCCTTCGGCGACAGGCCAGTCCTGGTAGCGGTAGGTGAAATGGTTTTCGCGGCTGAACTTGAGCAGCGGGAAACTGTAATCGGAAAATGGCTTCGGTGTGCGTCCCATCTCCGCCGCAACGCGCTGGTTGTCGAACACCGTGTTCCACACCAGGTAGGGGAAGAAGACCTTCAGCAGCGATGCGCCGTAACCTACGTTGCCTTTGCGGTTGGCAAGCCGGTTGACGATGGAGTGAAACATTCCTTCGAACGCGGGCGCGAACATGGGACCCGACTTGCGCTGCGCTTTGGCCAGCGCCTGGGTGAGCTCGCGGAAAGTCTGGGAGCCGGTACCGGATGACAAGTGGTAAATCTCGTGGGCGGGCTTCTCCTTCTGGTGCAGCGTGACGATGGAGTCGGCCACGTAGTCCACAGGTACGATGTCCACCTTGTCGCCGGGGCGGAAGGGAAGCACGGGCAGGCCGGCGAGGAAAACAAAAGCGCGCACCATGTCGAACTGCGTGGTTTCGGCGCGCCGGCTGTCGCCCAACACGATGGACGGCCGGAAAATGGTGCGCGGCACTTCGGGCAGCAGTTCGCGGATCATGTGCTCGCAGAACTTCTTGGTGCGCGCATAGGGATCGTAATCGGAGCGCTGCCAGTCCATGGCTTCGTCTTCGCGCACCACTTCATGGCTGCGCTGTCCGGCGACGGCGACGGTGGAAACATGGCTCATGCGCCTCAGGCCGTGGTGGTCCTGGGCGCGGCGCGCGAGCTGTACCACCTCCAGCGTGCCGCGCAGGTTCACATTCAGACAGCTTTTTTCCGACTTGCGGTTCAGCGATGCCGCCACATGAATCACCGAGTCCGTTGTTTCGACCAGGCGGCGGTAGTCGTCCGGGTTCAGACCGAAGCGGGGGTCGGTGAGATCGCCGCGAAACACGGTGACCCGCGACTTGAGGAAGTTGTAGAAGCGGGGAAAATCGAGATGCAGTTGCAGCGAACGCCACAAGCGTTCCTCGGCTTCGCGCTGGTCTTTGGCGCGCACCAGCAGGTTGAGCGGGTCCTTATGATTTTCCAGCAGGCCCGCAACCACATGCGCGCCGATGTAACCGGTGGAGCCGGTCAGGAAGATGGCCATGTCGCTCCTGCGGGAATGCCGGGGCCGGCGGCGGGCGTGTGTCCGGAAGCGGCGTCCAAACGGAAGCTGCGCTTCGAACGTGTCTCCAGCGGTCGTCCCTCGATCAGAGGATACGACCAGCGCCGCAAGGCGGGCACGTGGATGTTGATCCAGTAGTCCCACCAGTCAACCGCGCGGGCATCGTAACCGAAGGCCTCCTGCTCGGCTTGCGGCAGCGCATGCGCCAGCAGTTCTACGTTCGCGGCTTCGTAAACCTGTTCGTTTTCCAGGATGAAAGGCTCGTAGAGCTCGATGAGCCTTTCCACGCGGTCGAGGAAGCGTTCCGCCCGCGCCAGCGACTGCCCCATGAGCGGAATGGGCGAGGTTACGAGGCGGATCGTGCGAACGATGGCCTTTTGCCCCGGCGCCGAGAGCCGCTGGTAACGCGTCTTGGACACGGCAATCGGATCAAAGCGCAGCCGCAGCCAGTGCTCCAGGCCCTCCTGCGCGCGGTAATGCTTCCGGTGCGCCAGTCCGGTGAGCTCGATGGAACGGCGCATGTCACAGGGATTGTTGGCCGACGTGGCCAGTTGATACATCGGCTGGTGCTGTCGCTCAATGAGCGCCGCGGCGATCAGCAGCATGCCCCGGCAGACCAGGTCCACGGGAATCACATCCAAACGCTTGCGCTCGTTGGTAGGAAGCTGGCGGAAATAGGTGCCCAGCAGGTAGGACAGCGCCGCTGAGGTGTTGATGCCTTCGTTCCATCCCGGAAACGGCTGGTGCGTGGAGCTCTCGACGATGGAGGGGCGCACCACGGCTATGGGAAGGCCGCTGCCCCGCGTCGCCAGCAGGGATTCGGCGAGGCTTTTAGTCAGTGTGTAGGTATTGGGCCAGCCCAGTTCCTTGGCGCGCTTCACTCCTGTTTCCATCAAGTGGTTGCGCAGCCAGCGTACCCGCCCGCGGCGCAACTGGATCTCGAGCGCTTCCCCGGCGAGAGATGCAGCGTCGCCGCGTTTCTCGGCGAGTTGTTGCCTGAGTTCCTCTGCAACCTTGGGCCCCTCGGATTCCTCAGCCGCTTTCTTCACCATGGCGTTCAGCGATTCGAGTTCGCGTGCGGCGTCGAAGTCCTCGACGCCGGTGGGGGTGTAGTTGGCGACCAGCTCTTCGGGGACGCGCCCGTCCACGTATCCGGCGACGTAGCAGGTGGAAAGATGGAGCAGCGCGGCATGGTCGCAGCCGCGCAGGAAGTCGAGCAGATGGAGCACGGCCTCGACGTTGGCGCCCAACGCGTCGCGCAGGTCGGGATTGAAGTCGGTGAGCCCGGAGCTGTTCACGACCAGGTCCAGATCCCGCTGCAGCCGGGCTCGGATGGCTTCGTTCAGACCCAGTCCGGGGGCGGAGGCGTCGCCTTCCACCACTTCCACGCGC
>JBOGLL010000230.1:0-6485 GCA_050746065.1 Terriglobales bacterium
ACCGAGGGCGGTCAACAGGTTGTCCACCAGCCCGGTGCGCTGGATCTCCTCGGCGATCTGCTCGCTCTCGTAGCGCTCGCCGGTGGAGACAAAGTACTTGTAGAGTTCGCTGAGTCCGGCCACACCAAACGCGCCCAGGGTCTTCACCGCCGCCTCGCGAACCCGCCAGCGGTTGTCAGCCATGCACTTCAGGACTTCGGGGATGAGGTCGCCGTAGTAGCGGTCGCCGCACATGCGGACAGCGTGCAGGCGAACGAACTCGTTCTCGTCATCCAGCAACCGGCGCAGCGCCTCGACCGCCTGGGCGTCGCGGAAATGTGCCACCAGGGCCGCGGCCCGCGCGCGCACATCGGCAAAGCTGTCGTTCACGGAGTGCGTCAGCAGGACCTCACACAACTCGGGAGGAAATCCGCGACGGGTGAGCAATCCGGTGGTGGTTACGCTGGAGCCTGCACCCGAGCCGATGCCGCTGCCTACTCCCGAGCCCACGCCGGAGCCGATTCCCGAACTGATGCCCGAACCGATCCCACTGCCCAGGCGCGAGGAAATTCCCGACCCGGCGCGCGAACCCTTGCGTCCAGCCCGGTTGCAGATTTCCCGCAGCGTATCCACCACGAAGAAACGCATGCGCGGGTTGGGGTGGGTGACGTGGGGAATGAAATATTGCAGATCGGCAAGCTGATAGCAGACCAGCGCCGCCTTGGTAGTGCGCAGCGAGACGTCGTTGCCCTCGGTGATGGCCTTGTGCAATTCCTCCAGAAGCATGGGGATGGCGGCAGGATTGCGGCTCCGCCCCATGGCTGCGACGGCCACGCGGCGGACTTCCGTGGAAGGATCATGCAGCGCTTCCGCAGTGAACACCTGCGCGCATTCCGGGGCCAAGTTGCCCAGGTGGTCCACGGCCAGGGCGCGGGGCACGGAGAACACCCGCATCTGCCGGAAGCGGTTCCTCCAGCTCTGTTCGACCGCAGTGGAAATCGCAGCCGGTTCGCGGGCCTGCGAGCGCCGCATGAGTTCCGGCGTCCGGGTGCGCCCGAAAGCGGTGCGCGACCACAGCTCCACGTACTTCAGTTGAACCAGCAGTTCCGTGATGCGGTCCGCGTTCTGCGGCGTGATGGCATCGAGCAGCAGTTCCTGGATGGCGTCGCGCTCGGGAGGCGCCTTGCCTTCCGCCAGCGAAGCCGCGGCCGTCTGCGTGGCCACGTCG
Organism: Terriglobales bacterium; assembly: GCA_050746065.1. Lineage (GTDB taxonomy): Bacteria > Acidobacteriota > Terriglobia > Terriglobales > Acidobacteriaceae > CAZXVY01. The sequence continues at coordinate 1,208 of JBOGLL010000230.1, forward strand.
CCAGCAACGAATTCGTTGATGGCCCGGCGGTAGCGCTCACGGGCTTCGTCCTTGGCGCGGTAGTAGCGGGCCCGCCACCAGCGGCGATAGAAGACGAACGCCAGGAACACCAGGTTGATGGCGATCACCGTCACCAGCAACCAGATAGTCACCAGGATCAGATCTTCTAAGAGCAGCACGCGCAGTCCTTCACTACCAGGAAATCATAGCGTACACAGTGCACTTTGCAGGGCAGGCCTGTACCGCGCCTTCGCGGAGGCACCCCGAACGGCAACCTTCGAATCCGCGAACGCTTCCTCTGAAAACCCACGCAAGGGGAAAAGCGCAGGTAGTATAGCAAAGCGCCGCTTCCCGCCAACCCCTTTATTTCCTTGGAAATGACTGAAGTAACGGGAGGCTGTTACGAGGCGCGGCCAGACGGGTTACAGGCCTTCGCGCCCATCCTGGGGTCCTTTCCCGATTCGGTGCGGGGCGGCTAGCTGCCGGCGGCTAATTTTTCCGCCACCAACCGTTCCACCTGCTCGATGACCTGGTCGATGGTAAGCCGGGTGGAGTCTATGCGCACGGCATCGGCCGCCGGAACCAGGGGAGAAGTGACACGGCTGCGGTCGCGCCGATCGCGCTCCGCAAGCTCCCGAGCAATCTGCACCTCGGAGCGCAGCCGTCCGGCGGCTTCCTGTTTCACGCGGCGGCCCCCACGGACGCCGGGGTCGGCGTCGAGGAAGATCTTCACATCGGCGTCGGGGAAGACCTTGGTGCCGATATCGCGGCCTTCCATGACGACTCCGCCGCCCGCGCCCAGTTCTCTCTGGCGGGCCACCATCCACGCGCGCACCGGCGGATGCACCGATACACGGCTGGCCGCTTCGGTCACGTCTTCTTCGCGGATGCGGTCGGAAACGGTCATGCCATCGAGCAGGACGCGGTTGCCGTCGTGCGTGGGCTCGAGTTCGATGCGGGAGCTGCGGGCCAAGGCGACAAGGGCATCGGGGTCATCGAAGGAAACATCGTTCTCGATGGCCTTGAGCGCCAGCGCGCGATACATGCCTCCGGTTTCGATGTTGACGTAGCCCAGTTGGCGCGCCAGCCGCGCCGCCACCGTGCTCTTCCCCGCCCCGGCGGGACCGTCAATGGCGATCACCAGCTTGCGCGTGGGAGAAGGAGTCATCGCACAGCCTTCTTTGTGTGTCGTACCGCTGGAGTTCGCGTGGGACGGCGGGTGCGAGCGTGCGGCTCCGGAAACTCGGCGCGCTCCGGCGCCAGTTCGAGCAACGTGCGGCGACCCACCGAGCAGAAACTCACTTCGCGCGCCGCCAGCAGCGCATGGATTGTTTCCCGTACCCGGGAGCGCGAGACCAACAACGAGAAGAAGGTTTCCACTTCTCCCTGCTCGGCGGCGATCACGGCGTCCAGGTAGCGCGACACCAGTCCAGAGAGCGCTTCGGCCACGGAAAGACGGATGCCCGCCTTTACCGCTTCCGGCGCCCAGCGGTAGAGGGCGTCCCAGGATGCGCCCTCGGCAGCGGTGTAGTCCACGCGCGTGATCAGCAGGCGCGCCCACAGCTCGCCGAGCGAACGGTCCAGGGCCGGACCCGAAGGCTCTCCGCCCAGGTCGTCTCGCAACTGACCCTTGGTGCGGGCGCCACGCTTCTGCAGCACGGCGTAAATGTCCGCCGCCAGTCGCGAAAGCTTGCCGGCGCGGGCCGCCACTCCGGTTTCCAATTCCGGATTGCGATCCCCCGCCAGCGCGTAGAAATACGGAAACGCCGAGGCCGCCACCAGCAGCGCGTTGTCGCCGAAGACCCGGGCCTCGAAAGCCTGCTTCCGGCGCAGCAACTGGATGGCAAGTTCCGGAACTTCCGCGGCGCCCGATTTTGGCTGCCCTGCTGCGCTCGGGAACACGGGCAGGGGTGGCGCGCTCTTCTGCACGTGCATCAGGCAGAGACCGACGGACTCGAGGAACGACTGCGCCTCGCCCGCCGAAGTGAGCGGCGGTCCATCGAGTCGCCATTTGTGGCGGCGTGCCTGTTCCAGTTCCCGTTCGGTCATAAATCCTTACATTCCGAGCCGAAGGCGAGGAAGCCCTCTTCCCGCTTGTACGTCTGAGCCAGCCTGTACCCGGGCCTTGTCCTGTAGTCCATAGGGATTCCTCGCTGCGCTCGGAATGAAAATCAAAGACGCTTGAACGCCCGCTGGATCTCCTCGAAAGAATACCGCAGGAGCACGGGGCGCCCGTGCGGGCAGGTCATGGGGCACTCGGTGCGCGCCAGTTCGCGCACCAGCCACTCCATCTTTTTGCCGTCCAGCGGCATGTTGACTTTGATGGCGGCGTGGCAGGCGATGGACGCTGCGATGCGCGTGCGCATCGCCTCCAGATTGGTTGCCTGCTCTTCGCGCTGGCGCTCGTCGAGGACCTCGTGCAGCAGGCGCTCGATGTCGGCGGCGTCGACACCGGCGGGCGCCGTTTTTACAGCAATCGTGCGCGCGCCGAAGGGCTCCACCTCGAAGCCGTTGCGCCGCAACTCGTCCGCCAGTTCGGTGAACACGGCCAGTTGCGCCGGTGTGAGTTCGACCACCAGCGGCATCAGCAGACGCTGCCCTTCCACGCCGTTCCCGGCGCGTTGCTTGAGCACGCGCTCGAACAGCACGCGCTCGTGGGCCACATGCTGGTCAATGATCCACAGGCCATCACCGGCCACTGCCACGATGAAGGAATCGCGCACCTGCCCCAGCGGCCGCAAAGAAGAGATGGGCGGGACTTCGCGGGCGTCGGGTCCGGTGGCGATGGCTCCCGCACATCCGTTGCGCGAAGGAACGACGCTTTGCGTTGGCAGTGCGGCTGCTGGAACCGAGGCGTTGGCGTCCACGGCAATGCCTGCCTCGAAGCGAAAACTCTGATTCTGGGGCGGCGCCGCCAGGTGGAAATCTCCGCCGGCGGGGCCCGCTTCGTTTGTCGTCATGGGGCGCGCGCCCGGTGATAACGCCGCCGATGCTGAAGGCTGCGCGGTGATCTCCGTGGTGAAGTGCGGCACGGGACGCGCCGCCACCAGCGCCGCGCGCACCGTGTCGCGCACGAAGTCATGCAGGAACTGCTGCTGCCGGAAGCGCACTTCCGTCTTCGAGGGATGGACGTTCACGTCCACCTCGCCCGTGGGTAACTCGAGAAACAGCAGCACCACGGGAAAAACCGTGGGCGGCAGAATGTTGCGGTAGGCCTCGGTGAGGGCATGCTGCACCACGCGGTCGCGAATGAGGCGCGCGTTCACGAAAACGAAGATGGAGTTGCGGTTCAGCTTCTGCACTTCCGGGCGCGAGACGAAGCCGCGGAGCCGCGCTTCGCCCGGTTCGGGGGCCTGGTAGTCCTCTTCGCGGCGCCAGGGCGGAGGCTGCGGCAGGCCAACGCGCTCGAGGGGCGCGGTCGCGGCAACGGGAAGAAGTTGCTCGAGGGTGTCCTTGCCGAAGATCTGATAGATGCGGTCGGCGTGGGTCGCCACGGGGGGCGCAACTAGCAAGGCATTGGTGGTTGAGTGCAACTCGAAATGCCTTTCGGGATGCGCCAGCGCGTAGTGCGTAACCAGTGACGCAATGTGCGAAAGCTCGGTGGATTCGGCCTTCAGAAACTTGCGGCGCGCCGGAGTATTGAAGAAGAGGTCACGGACGGCGACCGACGTTCCCGCCGGCAGTCCGGCGTCTTCCACTTTGAGGAGTTTGCCGCCGTTCATCTCGATCACCGTGCCTGTATCTTCGTCGGCGGCGCGCGTTTCGAGACGCAGCCGGGCGACGGATGCGATGGAAGGCAGCGCCTCACCACGAAAACCCAAAGTAGCTACCGCCAGCAGATCCTCCGCGTCCTTGATTTTCGACGTAGCGTGGCGCTCGAAGGCCAGCATGGCGTCGTCACGCACCATCCCGCAGCCGTCGTCGGTGACCTGGATCAGCTTCTTGCCGCCGGCTTCGACTTGCACCCGGATGCGCGTTGCACCGGCGTCGAGCGCGTTCTCCAGCAGCTCCTTCACTACTGAGGCCGGCCGCTCGACCACTTCGCCGGCGGCGATCTTGTTGGCAACGTGCTCGGGGAGAACGTGGATGCGGGCCATGGGGCAGTCGTTGGTCGTAAGTCGTTAGTCGTTGGTCGTGAGTCGCGGTCGGCGGCGTCTGCCGTGAGAGTCAGTTAATCCGCGTTCATCCGCGCAGATCCGCGGTTCAATCCTTCTTCTTGCTCACCTCGATCCCCAATTCTTTTAGCTGGGCTTCGCTCACCGGTGTAGGGGCGTCCACCATCAGGTCCACCGCCTTCGCTGTCTTGGGGAATGGAATCACTTCGCGCAAGCTGTCGGCGCCGGCCAGCAGCATCACGATGCGGTCGAGGCCGAGCGCGATGCCGCCGTGCGGCGGCGTGCCGTATTCCAGGGCTTCGAGGAAGAAGCCGAAGCGGGCGCGGGCTTCGTCGTCGGTCATGCCCAGCGCGCGAAAGATTTTCTTCTGTATGTCCTGGCGATGGATACGCACCGAGCCTGAGCCCATCTCGGTCCCGTTGAGCACTACGTCATAGGCCAAGGCACGGATCGCGCCGAGATCGTCGGGATTGCCGGATTCGAGCTTCGCGAGGTCCTGCTCGTAAGGCGACGTGAAGGGATGGTGCGCCGCCGCCCAGGTGTGCATGCGCTCGTCGTACTCGAACATGGGAAAGTCGGTGACCCAGAGGAAGCGGTAGGACGCCGGGTCCTTGCGGTCGCCGACAAACGCGCCGTGATGCTCGGCGTACTTCTGTCCCAGTGCGACGCGCAGCGCGCCGGCGGCGGTGGAAACGGCGCGGTCGTGCTGCTTCACCTCCGGCTTGATGCCGCCTTCGGATTTGTGCGGGTCGGGACGGGTGTCGCCCGAGACCAGCACCAGCAGGTCGCCGTCCAAGGCCTGCGTTTTCTCGCGGACTTTGGCCATGGCCGCCGGGAATGACGTCTCCAGGCGCTTGATGTCGTCGAAGACTTTCGCCTCTTTGCGCTCGGCGATGAGCGGTTTGATCTCGTCGCGCTCCTTGCGGGAAAGTTCGCCGACTTTGGGAATCCGCATAGCAACGAACGGCAGGCCGGGAGCGACTTTCAACGTTTCAAGGTCGGCCGCGGCGAAGCAGTCGCGGACCTCCACAAGCGGAGGCAGACGCAGATCGGGTTTGTCTGACCCGTACTGCCTGATGGCGTCGTCGTACTTCATGCGCGGAAACGGCACCGGCAGATCCATGCCCGCGGCCGCGAACGCCGCCTTGAGGAAGCCTTCCACC
>JBOGLL010000231.1:0-15315 GCA_050746065.1 Terriglobales bacterium
CGAATGGCCAGCGCCTCCGCCCAGGGATGCTGAGGGTCGGAAGTGTAGATGCGGCCGTTGCGCAGGATGAGGTCGGCGGGGTTCTTTTGTGCGTTGGCGGTGAGCGTGGCAAGGACCAGGAGAAGTGCGAGCAGAAGACGGTTGGCTTTGGGCATAGGGAAGGGAAATGCTACCACCGGTTTCTGGTTTTTCGTTTCTCGTTTCTCGGCAGGGACGCAGCCGAGGGGTTGCGCGCCGGGTCAAAGACCCGGCGCCACACAGGCTGCCTAGTGTTTGTACAGGGTAGTGGCGGGATGATACAGCTTCCAGTCGAACCAGAATTCCTTGAGCACATAGACAGGCTGGAGGCAACGGCCCTGCGCTGGGCCGCTGGTGGCGCAGCCCTGGAAGTTCCATTCGCTGCCGGTGGTGGTATCGAGCAACGCCCATGCACTCGTGGCGCTTTTTTCGCCGGCTGTCGCGTCGTTGGTCGTCTTGAAGAACTCCAGCGTTTTCCCGCCGGCGTCCAGGCGGCTGACGAAAGGCACGGATGGATTTTCCATCCGGGCCGACGATGATGACGACGGGCATCTTGCCCACACTGTCCTGGATGGGCCACTGCCTGAGCACCGCGGGAAGAGGGAAGGCGCGGTCGGCGCCGTCGAGGCTGATGCCGACGACCAGCGCGCGAGCGTCGAGCGGGGTGCCCGCTACGCTCACTACGGTGGGCCGCGCAGCTACTCGCTCCACCCAGTTTTTGGGCGCGTAATCATTCACGTAGGCGGCGACGGGCGCCAGCACGGTTCCGCCGGGCGCTTCCTGCTTCCAGATGTCGAAGCTCAATTCATCGGTGTGCACCCGTTCGAGCGCGCGTCCGGCGAGCGGGCCGAAGATGGCCTTGCCGGTCACCTGTTGCCAGATGGTGCCGGTCTGTTCGTCGCGCATGAGGAAGTTCTGGTTGTTGATGCCGGCGAGACGGAAGCTGAGCACCCGTCCCTCCACCGTCCGTTTCCACACCAGACCGGTGTGACAGAGCGTTCAATAGGTGACGACGATGGGCGAGCCTGCCAGAGCGTCGTTCACCAGGTGGTGATAGGCCATCTCGCGGATGGGATAGGCGCGGGCCTGATCTCCCTGACGCACGGCGAGCACCATGTCGTCCGGTTCGATCTTGGCGAGTGACAAAGGCAGATACTGCGGCTCCGGGACGGGTGCGAACATGCGCTCGAAAATATTCACGCGCGCCGCCACCGCCGCCGCGGAAACCAGCAGCATTCCCAGGACAAGCCCGAAGCGGCGCAGTCCGATGCGCCGCGCGCCGTCGCGTGGCCAGAGGATTACCGCGGCGACGGCTGCCGCTACGGCGAAGACGATGGTCCAAACCGGGGCCCAGCGCAGAAAGGTGAGCGCGACGAACAACTCCTGCGGGCCCTGGGCGCGGAAGGGGCGGATCACGTAGAAAGGCACGGCGTCCAGAGCGACTCCGGCCACGACCAGCACGACGAACAGCAGGCTCCAAATCCGGTTTCTCATGCCGCCTCAGGATAAATGATGGCGGCGTAAGTAGAATACCGTCCATGAAGCGAATGGTGTTCGTGGTGGAAGACGACGCCGACATCGCGCGCCTGGTGCGGCATCATTTGGAAGGCGCCGGATTTCAGGTGCGTACGTTCGCGTCCGGCAGCGGCGTCCTGGCAGAAGCGGAGAAACACGCCCCCTCGCTCTTCCTGCTGGACATCATGATTCCCGGCGGCGACGGATTCGATCTGTGCCGGCGCATCCGGCAGCGCTCCTTGCTGGCCATGACGCCCCTGATGTTCCTGACGGCGAAAAACGCGGAAGCCGACCGCGTGGCCGGGCTGGAACTGGGGGCCGACGACTATCTCACCAAACCGTTCAGTCCGCGGGAACTGGTGGCGCGCGTGAAGGCGGTGCTCCGGCGTTTTGAGCGGCCGCTGGCGCCCGCTACCATCGAGGCCGGCGAGATCCAGATCAATACCGGGGCCATGACGGTAACCGTGCGCGGCAAGCCGGTGGAGACCACGGCCACGGAGTTCCGGCTGCTGGCACACCTGGCGTCGCATCCGGGACGCGTGTTCACGCGCGACCAGTTGCTCGATGCCGTGTGGCGCGACACGTCATTCGTCACGCCACGCTCGGTGGACGTCTATGTGCGTCGCTTAAGGGAAAAAATCGAGCGTGATGCCGAAGACCCGCGCTTCCTCAGGACGCTGCGCGGCGCCGGCTATAAGTTCGAGGTCCCGAAGTGAGAAGCCGCATCTTCTTCAAGCTGCTGGGCGCGTTCCTGGTGGTGGTCCTTACAGCAGCCATCGCCTTGAACGTGACGGGCTCGCTGCTGGGGGCTTCGGCGCTGGCGCTGCTCCTCGCCATGGTGCTGGCGGGGCTGGCGGCGCACTTCATCTCGCGCCGGTTGCAACGCATCACGCACTTCGCGGAGCAGATCGCTGGCGGGAATCTGCTGGCGCGCGTGGCAGAGTCCGGCTCGGACGAGATCGCACAGGTGGCCACCTCCCTCGATCGCACAGCACGAAAACTGGAGGAGAGTTTTGGGGAACTGGAACAGCGCCGCCAGCAGATGGAAACGCTGCTCAACAGCATGGAAGAGGCGGTGGTGGCGGTGTCGGAGTCGGGCACGGTGCAATGGGCGAACGGCGCCATGCAGAGCATCGCGGGAGGCCGGGCGCGTCCGGGAACACCCCTGGTGGAGTTGCTGCGCGACCCGGATTTCCTGGCGGCGGTGCAAGGTGCGCTGGATCAGCGGGTCACTACCACGGCGCGAGTGCGGTCGGCAGCGCCGGGCCGCGTCTTCGATCTGACGGTGGCGCCCATGCCCGCGGGTGCCGTCGCCGTGCTGCACGACCTGACGGAGATCGAGCGCGTGGAGCAGACGCGGCGCGACTTCATCGCCAACGTGTCGCACGAACTGCGCACACCGCTCACTTCCATCAAGGGCTACTCGGAAACCCTGCTGGATTCGCAGGCGCCGGACGGGCACACGCGAGAGTTCCTGGATGTGATCCGCCGCAACGCCGAACGCATGGCGCGGCTCACCGAGGACCTGCTGGTACTGGCTCGGGTGGAGTCAGGCGAGCAGAAACTGGACATCGAGTCGGTGCCGGCACATGACCTGCTGGAGGATGCGCGGGCGGCCTTCCGGGAAGAGGCAAAAGCAGGCGGCGTCGAGCTGACCGTCACGGACTCGAGCCAACTTCCGGTGCAAGCCGACCGCGACGCTTTGCAGCAGGTGTTCGGCAACCTGATTGGGAATGCGCTAAAGTACGCCGCGTCTGGCGGACGCATTGAACTGGGCGCGCGGCCCGTGGGCAGCAAGGTGGAGTTCTACGTGCGCGATTTCGGCCCGGGCATCGCCTCGGAGCACCTTCCCCGGCTGTTCGAGCGCTTCTACCGTGTGGACAAGGCCCGCTCGCGCGAGGGCGGCGGCACCGGCCTGGGACTGGCCATCGTGAAGCACATCGTGCTCAACCACGGTGGCACCGTGCGGGCGGGGAGTGAACTGGGGCACGGCTGTACGTTTTTCTTCAGCCTTCGGCGGACTGAAGTACCCAGTACCTAGTACCTAGTACCCAGCGAACGGCGAAGCTCGGGCGCCCTGGCAGAATTCATCAACAATTCACTTCCCTTTAACCCTCATTTGAATGCCGGCCGGTATTGATGCTGGTATGTCCCTTCCTGCGCCGCAGTCCGTGGAGCAACCGACAGCGGAAGCCCTGGTAGCGTTGAGCCTGCATGCATTCGAGCTGGCGCGAAAAGCCGCAGCCAGGGCGGGCGACGTGCTGGCCAGCGGCAATGCGGAACTCTTCCAGGAGATCGAGCAACTGGAGCAGGAACTGGACAGCGTCGACCGGGAGATGGACGAAGGCGTGGCGCAGGCGGTGACGCAGCTCAGCGTGGAGCAGGCGCGCGAACTGCTGGCATGCCTAAAATTCACCATTGATCTGGAGCGTATCGGCGACTTGATCGCCGGCTTCGCCGCACGCGTGCGGGCTCTGGGGCCCCGTCTCGACGGGGAGGACATGCGTCACCTGGTGGAGATGGCGGCGGTGCTGGAGCGCATGCTGGTGGAGTCGCACAGGGCATTTACGGGCCGGGACCTGAACCGGGCCTTCTGGGTTATGAAGGCCGATGCCGAGATTGACCGGCTGCGCAACCTGGTGTTTTTCCGCCATCTGAATCCTGCGGAAGGCGCTTCGCGTTCCGAGGGCGTGCACGTGGTCTTCCTGGCGCAGGCGCTGGAGCGGGCCGGAGACCACGCCACTAACCTGGCAGAAGAGATCGTCCACTTCGCCAGCGGGCGCTCCGTGCGGCACATCCTGCGGAGCCGTGGCCCGAAGTCGCAGGAGCAGATGTTCCTGGAGTGGCTGAGAAACCAGACGGAGCGCGTGTAACAGTCAATTCATACGGCTGTAACCATCCTTTAACAGTGACCGGCTACTAATCAAGTGAGATAAGGAGGAATTGTGATCAAGGTTTGTCAGTGTTTTCTGGCAGCGCTGCTGCTGACCGGGTCTGCCTTGGCGCAGACTACGCTGAACGGCGCGGGCGCGACCTTCCCGTATCCCATCTACTCGAAGTGGTTCAGCGAGTACAACAAAAAGCGGCCCGACGTGCAAATCAACTACCAGTCGATCGGTTCGGGCGGTGGCATCCGCCAGGTGCTTGCGGGCACGGTGGACTTTGGCGCCACGGACGGCCCCATGTCCGACAGCCAGCTCAGCCAGGCCAAGAGCAAGATCCTGCACATCCCTACGGTGCTGGGCGCGGTGGTGCCGGCCTATAACGTGCCGGGTATAAGCGGAGAGCTGAAATTCACTCCGGAAGTGCTGGTGGGAATTTTCCTGGGAAGGATCAGCAACTGGAACGACGCCGCGATTGCCAAGGCCAACCCGGGAGTGAACCTCCCCAACCAGCCCATCGTCGTGGTGCACCGCTCCGACGGCAGCGGAACCACGTTCGTGTGGACGGACTACCTCTCGAAGGTGAGCCCGGAATGGCTGGGTGCCGTGGGCCGCGGAACCAGCGTGCGCTGGCCAGTGGGACTGGGCGCCAAGGGCAATGAAGGCGTGGCAGGGATGATACGACAACTGGAAGGCGCCGTCGGATACATCGAGCTGATTTACGCCGAGAACAACAAGATCAAGTACGGCAGCGTGAAGAACGCGGCCGGGGAGTTCGTCCGGCCCAGCTTGCAGAGTACGTCGGCGGCGGCGGCCTCGGTCAAGAACATGCCGGCCGATTTCCGGGTTTCGATCACCAATCCGCCGGGCAAGGACGCTTACCCCATAGCCAGCTTCACGTGGCTTCTGATCCCCACTCAGTCGAAGGACGCAGCCCGGGGCAAGATCATCGTGGAGTTCCTGAACTGGATGCTGGCCGACGGCCAGCAACTGGCCACGCAGCTCACCTATGCGCCGCTGCCCAAGGAAGTGTCGGACAAGGTGCGCACCACCATCACTCAGATTCGTTAAGGCCGGTCGTAACGGCGATGCAGGTCGGAGAAAGAACCCTAGCAGTCGGTTCAACCAAGCCCAGAGGAGCGAGGAAATGAAATCGGCATTGCGAACAGGGTGTGTGCTGATGTTGATTTTGGCGATGAGCCTCATGGCGGCCGCGCAGAAGAAAAAGACAACCAAGCAGGAAACCGTGAGCGCGGAAGACGTGCAAGCCCTTCGCGAACTCATTGAAGCCCAGCGGCAGGAACTTCGCAAGCTGCGGGAAGACGTCCAACAGATGCAGGCCCAGCAGCAACAGAATGCCGAGGCCATGCGGGTGGCGGCCGAGGCCCAGGAGAAGGCTGCCGCCGCGCAGACCGCGGCCGGCCAGCAGCAGGAGTCGGTGAGCAAGCTGGAGAGCGACGTGGCCGATATCAAGACCAACATGACCAACACCGCTCTCAGCACCCAGGATGATCAAAAACGGGTGGGCGCGCTGGAGGGCCTGGTGAACCGATTCCGGTTCACGGGCGATGTGCGGGTGCGCTACGAGAACTTCTTTCAAGGTGAGTTTGTCGGGGCGATTGATCCCGTGGAGGGAGCGGTAGTGTCCAACTTCCCGCCCCGTCACCGTCCCCGCATCCGGCTGCGCTTTGGGATCCAAGGCAAGCTGAACGAGGACTTCACCGCCGGCATCTTCCTCGCCTCGGGCAGCTTGGACAAGAACCCCACCTTTGCTGATCCGGTATCCACCAACGAAACGCTGACCAGTTTCTTCGAGCGGAAAGTAGTGGGCTTCGACCGCGGGTGGATTACGTATAACCCGCAAAGCCACAAGTGGCTGGAACTCACCGGCGGCAAGTTCGCCTATACCTGGGCGCGCACGGTGATGACCTTCGACAACGACCTGAACCCGGAGGGCTTCAGCGAAAAGGCTTCGTTCAACCTGACGAATCCGGTGCTGAAGAACGTGAACTTCACCGGCATGCAGCTCTTCTTCAACGAAAGCAGCGGCGGTTTCGATTCGTTCGCCGCCGGCGGGCAGGTGGGAGGGCGGTTGCAGGTGGGCAAACGGGTGACCCTGACTCCTTCCTATACGCTGTTGAACTGGCGCAACGCCGATTCCATCGCGCAAAACGCCAGCCCGCTGGGCGGGGCGACGCGAATCATCAACGCCAACGCCATGACCAACGCCACCCGCAACTGCGGCACGGCAACTCCGGAGGCGGGTTGCCGGGCAACGAGCGGGATCGCTACTCGGGAGTTCGTTTCCAAGTTCCTGTATAGCGACCTGATCGTGGATGCCAACATCACCACGCCCTGGGCGCGCTGGCCCGTCCGGGTGCTGGGGGAATACCTGCAGAACCTGAACGCAGAGAACAAGGACCCGCTGGCCATCGGCACACAGGACACCGCCTACTGGGCCGAGGCGACGGTGGGCCAGACCCGGAACAAGAACGACTTCCAGTTCGGGTACGTCTTCGCGCACGTCGAGCAGGATGCGTTGATCTCGCAGTTCAGCGAGAGTGACATGCGGGCGCCCACGAACGTGATCCAGCACCGCCTGACCGCTGCCTGGCGGGTGCGACCGAACCTGCTTGCCAACTATACGTTTTGGATTGGGCGCACGCTGAACTGCGGGCTGCAGAACGCCGTTCTGGTTAGTGGACCGTTGCAGCCGACCGCGGTCAATGGCAACCCGACCACGCTGAGCGGCAACCGGACCTATGCGTGCAACTTTACGACCCCGCCGGCCACCAATCCCAACAACGAACCGGAACCGCTGCTGAAGCGCATGCAATTCGACCTGATTTACAGCTTCTAGCGGGGCATGGGGCGCCTGGACGTTCAGGCGCCCCGCACCTCGCCTAGGGCGACCGGTCTGTAACCGTCCTGTAACAAACGCCTGATAGGGTGTGCGAGCGATGGGAGACTCTTTGACCGGCATGCCACCCACCACGCTGGACAGCGGCACGCACCCGGCGACGCCAGGCAGGGCTGCAATCCGCGCTGCCATACAAGGCCGCCCGGGCCTTCTCGCCCGTTTAGCAGATCCCGCGTTCCGCTATGCCATGTTGGGCTGTGCTCTTTCTCTGCTCACCGTGCTGGGACTGATTGTCTACGAACTGGTGACGAATTCCCGCCTCTCCATCAACGAGTTCGGGTGGCGCTTCTTTGGTCACCAGACGTGGGACCCGGTGATGGGAGAGTTCGGGGCGCTGTCGTTCATTTACGGGACGGTGGTTTCATCGCTGCTGGCGCTGGTGCTGGCGGTGCCGGTGGCGTTGGGCGTGGCCATCTTCAACACGGAAATGTGTCCCCGGGTGCTGCGCGGGCCGCTGTCGTTTATCAGCGAGTTGCTGGCGGCCATCCCCAGCGTGATTTATGGACTGTGGGGCATCTTCGTGCTGGCGCCGCTGCTGCGCCAATACGTGCAGCCCTGGCTGGCCCGCAACTTCGGCTGGACGGGCCTGTTCGAAGGGCCGCCCTATGGAATCGGCATGCTGGCGGCGGGAGTGATCATGGCCATCATGATCGTACCCATCATCAGCTCGATCACACGGGAGGTGATGACGGCGGTGCCGCGGTCGCAGCGCGAGGCCGTGCTGGCGCTGGGCGCCACGCGCTGGGAGATGATCCGCATGGGAGTGCTGCGCAACGCGCGGGCCGGCATTGTGGGCGCCATCATCTTGGGCCTGGGCCGGGCGCTGGGCGAAACCATGGCAGTGACCATGGTGATCGGCAACCGGCCGGAGATTGCCAAGTCGCTGTTCGCCCCCGGATATACCATGGCCAGCGTCCTGGCCAACGAATTCACCGAAGCCACCGAGGACCTTTACCTCAGCGCGCTGATTGAGGTAGGGCTGGGTCTGTTTCTGGTGACCATTGTGGTCAACGCTATGGCCCGACTGCTGGTCTGGTCGGTCACGCGTGGTACTCCATCGAAAGCCTACTGATGCCGACGCAAGTGCGCCAACACGGAATCTCCATCGGCATTCGCCGTCGCGCCACCAACGCCTTGGCAACACTGCTCGCGGGGGGCGCGGTGGTGCTGGTGCTGGCGCCGCTGGCTGCTATCTTCGGCTACCTGGTGTACCGCGGTCTCGGTTCCGTGGACCTGGCTTTCTTTATGGAAACACCCAAGCCGGTGGGTGAGGTGGGCGGAGGCATGGCCAACGCCATCGTGGGCTCCGGCATCATCCTGCTCATCGCCAGCCTGCTAGGCGTGCCACTGGGCATCGGCACGGGCATCTACCTGGCAGAATACGCGCGCGGGCGCTTCGGCGATTTGGTCCGCTTCATGGCTGACATCCTGAATGGCGTGCCCTCGATCGTGATCGGACTGGTGGCCTACGGGCTGGTGGTACTGCGACAGGGCCACTTTTCGGCCTTTGCCGGAGGTGTGGCCCTGGGCATGATGATGATTCCCACCGTGGCCCGCACCACGGAAGAGATCCTGCTGCTGGTCCCGCGAACGGTGCGGGAGGCGGCGTGGGGCCTGGGCATCCCGCAGTGGCGGGCGACGCTCTCGGTGACCTTGCGCACGGCCTTCTCAGGAGTGGTCACGGGCATCATGCTGGCCTTTGCGCGGGTGGCCGGCGAAACCGCGCCTCTGCTGTTTACATCCTTCGGCAATAGTTTTTGGAACCTGGACGTGCGCCAGCCCACAGCCGCGTTGCCGTTGCAGATTTTCGTGTACGCCATTTCTCCCTTTGACGAATGGCATCGTAAGGCCTGGGGAGGGGCGCTGGTGCTGATCGTGCTCATCGTGGGCACAGTGGCGGTGGTACGCTGGGTGGCAGGGCGCGGCGTACTGCAGGGAGCGGACTAAACCATGGGCGTCGGCATCGACGTGAAAAACCTGAACGCCTGGTTCGGCAAGACGCAGGCGCTCTACGACATCTGCATGGACGTGACCGCCAACCACGCCACGGCCATCATCGGGCCGTCGGGCTGCGGCAAGTCCACGTTCATTCGCTGCCTGAACCGCATGCATGAAACCAATCCGGACGCGCGGGTCGAGGGCGGCGTGCGCATCGGCGAAACCGAGATTTACAGCAATGGCACACCGGCGGTGGAAGTGCGGCGGCGCATCGGCATGGTGTTCCAGAAGCCTAACCCGTTTCCCACCATGACCATCTACGACAACGTGGCTGCCGGACTGAAGCTGAACGGCGTCCGCAACCGCCGCCTTGTGGACGATGCCGTGGAGCGCTCCCTGCGCCATGCTGCGCTCTGGGAGGAAGTGAAGGACGACCTGAAGAAGAAATCCGGCGCCAGTCTCTCCGGCGGGCAGCAGCAGCGGTTGTGCATCGCGCGGGCCCTGGCCGTGGAGCCGGAAGTGATGCTCATGGATGAGCCCGCTTCGGCTCTCGACCCCATTTCCACGGGCAAAATCGAAGAATTGATTTTCCAGCTCAAAGAGCAGTACACCATTGTGATCGTGACCCACAACATGCAGCAGGCGGCGCGCGTCGCCGAGTTCACAGGCTTCTTCCTGCTGGGGAAACTGGTTGAGTTCGACCGCACGGAAAAAATCTTCACCAACCCGTCCGATAAGAAGACGGAAGACTACATCACCGGCAGGTTCGGCTAATGAGAACACGATTTCATCAGGGCTTGGACGATCTGAAAGAGAAACTGCTCCGCATGGGCGGCCTGGTAGAACAGGCGGTGGAGCGGGCCACGGATGCCTACCGTAAGCGCGACCTGAAGCTGTGCCAGGCGGTGCTCGACGGCGAGCGCGCCATCAACCACGCGGAGCGCGAGATCGACGAACTGGCGCTCGACCTGCTGGCCATGCAGCAGCCCATGGCCGTAGACCTGCGCTTCATCATGGCGGTGATGAAGATCAACGCCGACCTGGAACGCGTGGGCGACCAGGCCGTGAACATCGCTCAGCGGGTGATGGACATGGCCACGCTGCCCCCGGCCGACCTGCCGGTGGACATCCCGCGCATGGCGGCTACGTCCGCAGGCATGGTGCGGCGGGCGCTGGAATCGTTCGTCGAGGCCAAGCCGGAGATCGCCGAGGCTGTCCTGAAGATGGACGACATCGTGGACCGCATGGATGACGAGATCTTCATGCGCATGGTGGACAAGATGCACGCCCAGCCGGATGTCACGCGCCAGGCCCTGGACGCGCTGCTGGTGGCGCGCAACCTGGAACGCGTGGCCGACCACGCTACCAACATCGCCGAGGATGTGATCTTCTGGGTGCGCGGCGCCGACGTACGCCACCGACTGGACGACGAGGCACCACCCCCCGAAGACCTGCAGAAGGGAACTCCGGAAGTGCACTGAGGCGCCACGTTGAACAAGCGCGCGGCCTCGATTTAACAGTCCTTTAACCCAGCGCCAGCAAGGCCCTTCTAGAATCCGGAGATGCTTTCCAGCCCTATGAAAATGACGGTGGTCCCCGGTTCCAAACCAGGACAAATGGTCCTGCAACTCGACGGCCCGTTGACGCTGAATAACATCTTCTCCTTCCAGGACAGTGTGCGAGCCGACCGCTCGGCGATGCTGATCATCGACTTAAGCGCCGTCCCTTACATCGACTCGGCGGGTATCGGCGCGCTGGTCGCAGCCCATGTTTCCCGTCAACGCGACGGACGCAAGCTGGTGCTGGCGGGAACCACCGAGCGCGTCTCCACTGCGCTGCAAGTTACGCAGGTGGCGCAGCTCTTCAAGCTTTTTCCCACGCTGGCAGAGGCAGAGAGCTCCTTTTCCTGACGGCCGCGTGAACGCCAGAGCACGCACGCTCGCGCCGAGAGACAACTCCGAGAGCGCCCCGACTGGCGTCGGGGAGGTCCTAGTTGTTCGGCCGTAAAGACACTTCTGTGGCGCTAGCTCTGTATAGGCTTCTTGGCGACCAGTTCCGCGATTGCTCGGTGTGACATCCAGGACTTGATCTGACGTTCTCGCTGCCTCGCCGCTCTTAGCGTGGGGAATTCTTCTCGATAAACCAGGCGCCAAGGTCCTCGGCCGCGGGTTGATGGAGTCTGTCCTCGCTGATGCTCGGACAGCCGGCGGTCTGGATCGGTGGTCGATCCGATGTAGAAACGTCCGGTGGAGTCACTTTGAGGATGTACAGAAAGGCCATGGAAAGAAATGGAGGCACGTGGGGACTCGAACCCCAGACCTCTACCGTGTCAACGACATTTTCGGCACTTCCGTGTACTCACTAGCACACGCCTGAACAGACCCTCCAGCTATCCACAACTTACTGCAAATAAAAGACTTGCAGGTACTCGTCACCCTATGTACAGTGACGGACGCGACCGGCTGATCGGGCCGGTTTGCAAATCGAAAAGCAGTAAATTTGCAGTAAGAACTCGGGAGGAGGAGTGACGCGCAGGGCCAAGGCTGGGCGGGAGCAAGCCCAGCTTCAAAAGCAGAAACCTTCACCAGTCCAGTCAAATTGGCGGGATTCCTTGGTGTAGGTAGCGCAGCCTGCCTCGGTGGCCAAACTCGCGTTGGCGCCGCATGCCAACCTGCCACGCGCATGGACCATCTACGAACCGTGCCCGGAGGAAACTCGACTTGAATTCGAGTATAGTTTGGCACCGCTGAAAGACGTGCGGTGAGACCAGGACATGGGAGAGTCTGATGAGAAAAATCGCCATAGTCGGCGCCGGGCAGTCGGGCCTCCAGTTGGCGCTGGGCCTTCAGCAGAATGGTTACGACGTTACGGTCGTCTCCAACCGAACGCCAGAGCAGATCTTCAAGGGACGCGTCACCTCCAGCCAGTTCATGTTCCATGACTCGCTCCAGAATGAGCGCGATCTCGGAATCAACTTCTGGGAAGAGCAGTGCCCGATAACCGAGGGCATCGCGTTTTCCATCCCAGCTCCCGACGGCAGCCGCGCCCTCTTCTGGGAAGCGAAGCTCGACCACTACGGGCAATCCGTGGACCAGCGGGTGAAATTCGCGGCCTGGATGGAAGAGTTCGCCCGACGTGGCGGCAAGGTGGTGATCCAGGACGCGGGCGTTCAGGACCTGGACGAATACGCCGCGTCGAACGACCTCGTGCTGGTGGCGGCGGGCAAAGGAGAGATCGCCCGACTTTTTGAGCGGGATGAGTCCCGGTCGCCGTTCGACACGCCGATGCGGGCCCTCGCCCTGACCTACGCCAGAAACATGGTGCCGCGCCGGCCGTTCACAGCGGTAGCGTTCAGTTTGATTCCCGGCGTTGGCGAGTACTTCGTGTTCCCCGCGCTCACCGTCAACGGCGAGTGCGAGATTATGGTTTTCGAGGGCGTGGTGGGTGGCCCGATGGACTGCTGGCAGGACGTCCGCTCGCCGGAGCTGCACGTGCAGCGCAGCAAGGAGATCCTCGAGCGTTGGCTGCCCTGGGAGGCAGAGCGCTGTCACAACATCGAACTCACCGACGAGATGGGAACCTTGGCCGGGCGCTTCGCTCCCACTGTGCGCAAGCCCATCTGCAAACTGCCTTCCAGCGGCCTGGCCCTGGGCATGGCAGACGTGGTCGTGCTGAACGATCCGGTCACGGGGCAGGGATCCAACACCGCCAGTAAGGCTGCCACCGTCTACCTGCGACGCATCCTGGAACGTGAGGACAAACCCTTTGATGCCGCGTGGATGCAGGAGACTTTCGATATCTTCTGGGACTACGCACAGTGGGTGGTCCGGTGGACAAACTCGCTCCTAGTGCCGCCGGAGCCCCAGATCCTACAGTTGATGGGTGCCGCGAGTCAGATTCCGGCGCTGGCCAGCAAGATCAGCAATGGGTTCAACAACCCGCCGGACTACTATCCCTGGTGGTTCATCCCCGCCGAGGCGGAAAAGCTGATCCAAGAATTGCAGGCGAACCCGGCGTCGGTGTCCTGATTGTCGCCCCCAAGAGGTTGACAGCCGCCGGTTGCGGGTATGGAATGGGCATCCTTGGGACTGCCCTGGGGCCAAGATCCGGTATCACAGCGGCTCGTTACTTAGGTATCGCGACCGCGCAAGCCATTGGGTCGCAGGATTCGCTACCCGGCGCAGCATGATCGAATCCAACTGCCATCGGTAAGGGGGTAAATTATGATCGAGCAATACATGGCTCTTGCGCTGCAGCCCACCATGCGAGGCTGCAGGAAACGCTCCGAAGTCATCACCAACCTAAAGCACATCGGAGACCTGATCGACGCTGCGGTTTGGCTGAGCGCCATCGATCTTCCGGTTCGCCTGATTTGCGTCCCGGAGGGCGCCCTGCAGGGTTTCACCGACGAGGTGTTTGATTGGGACCACGGGAAATACGTGCAGGAGATGGCACTCGACATTCCGGGTGAGGAGACGGAATTCCTGGGTCGGAAGGCCAGGCAGCACAACGCCTACATCATCGCCCAGGCCAAGGTTAAACACCCGGAGTTTTCGGAGCGGTTTTTCAACTGCGCGTTCATCATCGCGCCGGACGGTCGGGTGATCCACAAGCACTACAAGCTGCAGGTGTTCGCGCGCGAGCACTCCACCGTACCGCACGACGTCTGGGACCGCTGGGTGGAACTCTACGGGGAGAACCTGGATGCGTTTTATCCGGTGGCCGACACCGAGATCGGCCGCATCGGCACGCTGATCTGTATGGAAGGATCATACCCGGAAACGGCGCGCGGCCTGGCCATGAACGGCGCCGAGATCATTTACCGCCCAAGCTACCCTGAGCCGTATGTTGCCAACGGACTTTGGGAGATCCAGAACCGTTCCCGAGCCCTGGACAACACCTGCTACGTGATCGCTCCCAATCTTGCCACCTACTACCTCACGCAGGAATCGGAGACCTCCATCGACGTTTTCGGTGGACAGTCCATGATCATCGACTACCAGGGCAGAGTGGTTTCGGAACACAAATACGGCTCGGGTTCGTCCTACGCAGGTGGAATCATCGACGTGGAGGCGCTGCGCCAGTACCGCACCCGCTCTCTGTGGGGCAACTGGTTGAAGGACCTGCGCACCGAACAGTACCGGCTCATCTATCAGCAGGCGGTCTATCCGAAGAACCTCTGCTTGCATACTCCTCCCCGGCGGCACGCGGAGAATGATGAGATCATCCGCGCACAAATCGAGACGATGATTGAGCGGGACATCTGGAAGCGACCGAGTAATGCCACAGCCGGGAAGGAAGAGAAGACACCGGAGAAGATCCCAGCGGATTAGCGGAATGAGAGCGCAGCATTACGCTCACCTGGCGGTACACAGGCGGCGCAGCGGCACCGAGGCGCTCGATCAGGAGGACCCATGCAACCAAGACAGAAAGTTCTGGGCGGACGTGACGCGGTCAAGGTCGCCGTGGTGCAGACGGCGCCCGTTTATCTGGACCGGGAGCGAAGCGTCGAGCGAGCTTGCCAGAAGATTGCCGAGGCGTCCAGCAACGGCGCGGAACTGATCGTCTTCACCGAAACCTGGGTCGCCGGCTATCCCTATTGGGGAGAAGGGTGGGAGTCGAAACTCCAGGAATGGATTCCGGTGCGGATCCGCTTTTATGACAACGCCCTCCTGATTCCCAGCGAGGACACCGAGCGCTTGGGCGAAGCGGCGGCGCGTGCTAACGCACACGTCGTCATTGGCTGCAACGAAATGGACCCGCGCCGGGGCGTACACACCATTTACAACACGCTCCTCTTCATCGAGCGCACGGGAAAGATCCTGGGGCGGCACCGCAAGACCATGCCCACCTTTGTGGAGCGTGCCGTGTGGGGCAACGGCGACGGCGCAGACCTGGTGACCTACGAGACCGACATCGGCCGCATTGGCGGCCTGATCTGCGGCGAGCATCTGATGCCGCTTATCCGTGCACGTATGATCGAGCAGGGCGAAGACTTCCACGTGGCGGTCTTCCCCGGTGCGTTTTCGCTCCACTGCGGGC
>JBOGLL010000232.1:0-2393 GCA_050746065.1 Terriglobales bacterium
GCCTGCTACTGCGCAGAAGCCGAAGGTCAAGGCGCTGGTGGGTGGTACGTTGATTGACGGCTTCGGAGGCAAACCACTCCGCAACAGCGTGGTACTCATCGAAGGTGAGCGCATCAAGGCCGTCGGCCAGGTGGGCACGCTGGCCGTGCCTGCCGACGCGGAGGTGATCTCCACCGAAGGCATGAGCGTGCTGCCCGGGCTTTGGGACATGCACGTGCACCTGATGATCAACGGCCACGCCGACTACGACCACTGGGACAAGACCTACCCGCCGCAGTTTGAGAGCGTGATCATGCCCGCGTCGGCCAAGCAGTTACTGCTCGCGGGAGTGACTAGCGCGCGCGACCTCGGGGCGCCGCTCGCATCCAGCATCAACGTCCGCAACGCAATTCGGGCGGGAAAAATTCCCGGCCCCACACTTTACGTTTCCGGGCCGTTTCTGCAGCACCAGCCCTATCCCGGCACCGAGCTCTTCCGCTGGGGCGTCTCCGGTGCCGACGACGCGCGCGCCAAAGTGCGCAAGCTGGCCGAGGCGGGCGTGGACTGCATCAAGCTGATTGACCAGGACCAGATGACGATGGAGGAAGTGCGCACCATCGTCGAGGAAGCGCACCGCCACAAGCTCACGGTGGTGGCACACTCGCATCGCCCGGAGGAAATTCGCCGCGGCCTGGCGGCGGGCGTGGACGTCTTCGAGCACACCGGGCTGGCGGCCGCGCCCGAGTATCCCGCCGACATCATGGCCGCGCTGCGCGAGCGTACCGCGCAGATGGCCCTCGGCCCGCTGTTCTGGACGCCCACCATCGAAGGCTTGTTCAACTACGAAAACCTGCGCGACAATCCGGAGCGGCTCGACGATCCTTCCTGGCACGAAGGCCTGACGCTGGAGATCATCGCCGACATCAAGCAGTCCATTGCCCACCCCGAGCGCCTGCCGTATTTCCAGATCACGCCCCTGCGGCGGCCCACGCTGGCGCGCAAATTTCAGCAGCTTCGGGAATCGGGCGTGGTGCTGCTGGTGGGCACGGACAGCGGCATCCCCATGAAGTTTCACAGCCAGTCCACATGGAACGAGCTGGAGGTCTGGGTGAACCGGCTGGGCGTCGACCCCATGGGGGCCATCCGCGCCGCCACCTACTGGCCGTCGGTGCTGATGAAGGTGGACAAGGACGTGGGCACGGTGAGCGAGGGCAAGTATGCCGACATCATCGCCGTTCGCGGCGACGTGCTCCGCCACATCAATCTGCTGCAGCGGGTGGACGTGGTGATCAGGCACGGCACGCGTTACAAGTGAGAACGGTGTAGCCCGGCCGACTCAGCCGACCGCTGCGCGCCGCTAAGCGCAGCTCATATCTTCGGTGTCGAGTTCGATCTCCACAGGGAAGGGAAGTCCTTCCTGGCAGCCAAGAAGACCGCCAGTGGCTGGGTACCACACCAGTAAACCCAACCCCTTGTGGTCTCCGGCTGTCTCAGCCCGAGCCCTCGTGTTTTTCCGGAGGGCCATCTAGCCCCCCTATAGGCGCCAAATATTTCTATTGACAGTCAAAGGGTTAGGAATTACTGTGTGGTCGAAAGTGGTCCATAGTGGAGAACAAAGCTGTAGCTTTCAGGGATGGCGGTCGTAAGTAGGCACAAGATCCAAGGGGCTGGAGAACCAGCGAAGTGGAGATGAAGGTCCCACATAACGAGCCCAACGAACCCAGAGCAGACGAACTTTTCGCCACTTTAACCGTTTTCGCAGGAGCAATAGCAGCACAGACCAGGCTGAAACACCCTGGAAACCAGGCAAAAAAGCATGTTTCGCGGCAATCATCCAACCCGGGTAGACGAAAAAGGACGCCTCAAGGTCCCGGCGGAGTTCAAGCGCCTGATCGACGAGAAGTACGGCCTGCAGTTTTACATCACCAGCGTCGACGGGCAGCGGGCTCAAGTTTATCCCTTCGAGGAATGGCAGCGCATCGAGGAGAAGCTGGCGCGCCTGTCGAACTTCAATCCTACGAAGAAGAAGCTTTTGAATCGCACCAATTATTACGGCCAGGTAGTGGAAATGGACGCGCAGGGGCGGGTGCTGATTCCCACCCTCCTGCGGCAGGCGGCCCAACTGCGGGGCGAAGTGGCGGTGCTGGGCAACCTGACCTATCTGGAAGTGCGGAACATGGAAGCGTTCCGCAAGGAGCTGGAGGAGCACCCGTTCACGGCTGAGGATGAGAAGACGCTGGACGAACTGGGCATCTGAAGGCGGTCACAGGATTGAGTTTTGCCCTGGGCCCGGGGGCCGGGAGTGAATGGCCACGGATCGTGGGGTAGAGGACGCCCCTCAGGGGGGCGGACATGGCGACGGCAGCGAAGTTGGCCATGTTTCGGTTCTTTTACAAGAAGCGATCACTTTCTTG
>JBOGLL010000233.1:0-15437 GCA_050746065.1 Terriglobales bacterium
ACGGCACCTTCCCTGAAACCTGAAACTCGAAACCCGGAGCCGTTCTCTGTGTCCTCTGTGCCTCAGTGGTGAGTCTTCCCGCCCTCCGCAACGCCGCCTCACGGTTGCGAGCGATTCCGTCGAACCACTCCAGACCGGGAAAGCGCGGGCTGGTGGCGCACATCTCTGCTTCCACTCGATGGTGCCCCACATCTGCCTGCTGTTGGCAGATGTGGGTCTTTGACTTCGCTTCAGTGCCCGGGAATCTGCAACAGCCTTGGAATCCTGCCGGTCCGCCGGTCGGCGGTCCATTGCGACTCGATCTCCACTGAGCCGGTCTCAGCCAGGGCATAGTGCCGGAAACTGCTCCATTTCCAATCCTCGGGTCTCTCAACCAGTCCGCGTTTCACTGGGTTACGATGAAGATAGCGTAACTTCTCCACAAAGCTCTGCTGGGTGCGCACGTTGTGGTCGTAATAGCGCTTCTGCCATAGGGGAGCATCCCCTCCCGGTCTGTGGCGCATGGCCCGGCGCGCGACGGAGATCTTCAGGGCCTGGATGGCCTTCGCCAGCTCCTCAACATTGGGCTCCGACACCAGCAAGTGTATGTGCTCGGGCATTACGACGTATCCGTACACGCGAAAACGATAGCTCCGCCGCGTCCGCTCCAGGCATTCCACAAACAGGTCGCGGAGCCTGGCTTCCTGCAGATGGGGCAGCCGACGATAACAACTGAAGGTCACGAAATGAGACTGTTTGGACTGCTGGTATCGCTTTAGCCCGTACGGCATGCTGAAAGGGTAGCACTCACCGGAAGAAAAGACCCACATCTGCTAACTACGGCAGATGTGGGGCACCCGGCGGACTTATAGGACTGGTTGCGGTCATCAAGCGATAAAGACCCACTACAGGAAATCGGTTACAATTCGCCAGGACTCCCACATGCCCTCGCGTATTTCCATCCTGTACGTAATTCTGGGAGTGCTCATCCTGGTGAGCGTGGTGCCGCCGTTGTTCTACGGAACGCTGGTGGCGGAAAGCAATCGACAGCGCCTGGAAACCAACGAGAAACTGCTGCAGAACACCATCACGCGTTCCCTGGCGGAGGACCTTGCGCTGCGCCACAACGACGTGCAGATCATGCTGGCCAACCTGTCGGCGGCAGTGCAGGTGGCGAGCGGCGGGGACATCAGCGACGAAGCCAAGGTCACGTCGCCCGAGTTGCGCGCCCTGCTGGAACGCTTTGTCAGTTCGTCGGAAGATCTGGCTTACGCCACCTTGCTCAATGCCCAGGCCAAGGGCGTGAATGCCGGGCGCATTCCGCTGGACGAATTCATGCGGCGCGAGCTGGAGCACGCCTTCATCGCTGCGCAGGAAGGCCGCGCCTACACCGGCTCGCCGCTGGCCATGGGCTCGGGTCGGGAGAGCAGCACTTTTTTCCTGGTCAGTACTCCGGTCATGGTGAATGAGCGCTTCGTGGGCATGGTGGGCGCTGTGATCAATCTGCACCCGCTGCTGCGCCGGCTGGAAGCCGCTTCCACCGGAGGGTTGCTGGCGTACGTGGTGGACCGGCGTGGACGCCTGGTGGCCAGTTCCACTCCCAAGTACGCCACCGGCCGCGACATGGGCCAGTTCGAGATCGTGAAGAGCTTCGTGGAGCTGGGCGGGAAGGCGCGTGTGGCCGAGACCAAGCCGTTTACTCTCGAGGAAAACGGCAGCACTGAAGAGATGCTGGGCACCTATAGCCCCGTCCCCTCGCTGGAGTGGGCGGTAATCGCGCAGAAGCCGCAGCGCGAGGCCTATCGCGAAGTCCGGGAGATGCAGCGCACCGCCCTGATGCTGGCCCTGGCCGCCGCCTTCGGCAGCGTGCTGATCAGCATCTACGCGGCACGGCGCATCACCACGCCTTTGCAGACCCTCACCGAGTCCAGCCGGGCCATCGCCAAAGGCGACTTCTCCCATCGCGTGCGTCTGGAGAGCCGAACCGAGATCGGAGAACTGGCCGACACCTTCAACCTCATGTCCGGCGACCTGGAACGCCTGGTGGCCGACCTGAAACGCGCTGCGGAAGAAAACCGCACCCTGTTCCTGAACTCCATCCAGATGCTGGCCGGCGCGGTGGACGAAAAGGACCCGTACACCAAGGGCCACTCCGACCGCGTCACGCGCTATTCCGTGATCCTGGCCACGGAAATGGGGCTGCTACAGGAACAGATCGAAAAGATCCGCATCGCCGCACAGCTGCACGACGTGGGCAAGATCGGGATCGAGGACCGCATCCTGAAGAAGCCGGGCGCGCTCACGCCCGACGAGTTCGAGATCATGAAGACCCACACCACCAAGGGCGCCAACATCCTGCGGCCAGTGGAAATGCTGAAGGAGATGATTCCCGGCATCGAACTGCATCACGAGTCGCTCGACGGGCGCGGTTATCCGCACGGCCTCAAGGGCGACGAATTGCCGCTGCTGCCGCGCGTGATCATGGTGGCCGACACCTTCGACGCCATGACTACCAATCGCCCCTATCAGGCCGCCATGGACCCGGAGTACGTCGTGCGCATCATCAATTCCCTGGCTGCTACCAAGTTCGACCCGCGGGTGGTGGCTGCGCTCACCTCCCTGTTCGACAAGGGCAAGTTCCGCCTGCACCGCGCCGCCGTGGTCACCGCCGAGCAGGCCACGGGCGTGGAGACCGAAGCGGCCAGCGCCAGCCCCGCGCCCGGAGACTGAGCTCATCGGGTAATTTGGTAATTGGGGAATTGGGTGATGTTTTGAAATTCACCTAAAACGCTCCTTCAGGGAAATTTCCAAATTACCAAATTACAAAATTACCAATTCCCCATGATCCAGACCCTCTTCGGCAGCAACGAACCCGAGTCCGGCTTCCTCGACCGCCTGAAGAAGGCGGTCGAGCGCACGCGCGAGAACCTGAGCGAACGCCTGGAAGCTGCGGTTTCGTTCCACAAGGAGATCGACCGCGCGACCCTCGACGAACTGGAGGCTTCGCTGATCGGCGCCGACCTGGGCACCGTGACCACGCACGAAGTCCTGGAAAAACTGCGCGAGAAAGCCGACCGCAAACAAATCGGAGATGTAGAAGAACTGAAACGGCTGCTGAAGGTGGAACTCCTGGCCATACTGCAGCAGGCCAGTGCGCCGGTCCAACGAGTGGAGAGCTGCCCCGAAGTCGTGATTGTGGTGGGTGTGAACGGTACCGGAAAGACGACTACCATCGGCAAGCTGGCCCACACTCTGCGGGCGAGCGGCAAGAGCGTGTTGCTGTGCGCCGCCGATACCTTTCGCGCGGCCGCGATCGAACAACTGGAAATCTGGGCGGAACGCACTGGCGCGGACCTGATCAAGACCAAGGCCGGCGGCGATCCCTCGGCGGCGCTCTACGACGCGCTGGAAGCAGCGAAGTCGCGCGGCACTGATTTCGTTATCGTGGACACTGCCGGCCGTCTGCACACCAAATCCAACCTGATGGCAGAACTGGATAAGATGCGGCGCACGGCGCAGCGCCTGGTTCCCGGCGCTCCTCACGAAACCCTGCTGGTGATGGACGCAACCACCGGCCAAAACGGTCTGCAACAGGCACGGCAATTCACAATAGCCGCCGGCGTCACTGGAATCGTGCTCACCAAACTCGATGGCACCGCCAAGGGCGGAGTGGTGATTGCCATCTGTCGAGAACTGGGGCTTCCGGTGCGCTACGTGGGGGTGGGAGAGAAAGCGGCGGACCTGCTGCCGTTCGATGCGGAGCAGTTTGTGGACTCGCTGTTCTCGTAGCCTACTGCGGGCCGGGATGGACCGCCGCCAGGCGGTGGTATTCCTCGCGAGCGCCGCGGAAGAGTGCCGCCATTGCCTTCAGCACCATCCTCACGATGAGCGCGATCGCGACCAGGAGTGCAACCACCAGCGACGCCGCCAGGTATGGATGGCTGACCGCGAACCACACCAGGAAAACTGCCAGGAAATCTTCCGCGAGGCTGAGGAAGATATTGGACGCGGGCTCGGGCGAGGGCGTCACCGCCGTGCGCACCGCCATCTTGCCTCCGTGGGCAGCCAGCGCGATGGCGCCGCCGACGGTCGCCGCCACTACCTGTTCTTCGGTGGAGAGCGGCGCGGTAGCAAACCAGGAGAGCAGCGCAGCCACGGGCACGCGCACAAACGTCTGCAGCGCGTTCCAGATGAGGTCGAAGGCGGGAACTTTATCGGCGAAGAATTCAATGACGAACAGTACCGCACACGCGCCGATCACCCACTCGTTCTGCAACAACAGGAGCGAGGGGGGCAGCGACAGAACGTCGAACCTGCCCAGCAGGCCGAGCGTAGCTACCGCGGCATAGACGTTCAGCCCAGCCGCGAAACTGCCCGCGATCACGATGGCGATGGCGGTCTGTTCACTGAAGCCCTGCATGGCCCCTGTCTCTCAGAGAAAGTTTAACTCCATTTCGAGAGTTGACGATTGAATCTTGACGATTGGCGATCTTTAGCCGACGGTCGGATATGCCAGGACGGGAAGACTGTCCAGCCTCAAACAAAAAGGCCGCCCTCGCGGGCGGCCCGTTGAATCACATGGTGTCTTACAGAGCGGACTCGATCTCGAAGCCCCAGGCCTGCAGCAGCGGCTCCGGGATGTACTTCGAGTTCTTATTCTTGCGCGCCCACTCACGCAGACGAAGCGAACGAATGTACTGGTCCGGCTGCAGCTTGTACTCCTTCACTGCCTGCTCGAACGAAGTCACGGTAGGAACAATCGGGCCGATCGGCTCCGGCTTGCCCCAGTTGGGATTTCCACGACGCTTGGCCATTGAGTTTGTGTGTTCCTTGTAAGGATTTGATTCCGCAGTAGTATTCGCACTCACCTAATTAGACGCAGCTTTTCTGAACTACGATTCAATCATCCGAGAGAGACGGGCAATTCCCTTTGACAGTCGGCTCGATTTAAGTCCTGGGAAACTGCAAGTTTACCCCAAACGGCGGGTGATTTCAACCAAAAACTAGAGGCTTACAGCACATCCCATTCGTCTAAGTGTTTGATTCCGCTTCACATAGCTTGACCAGATGGGAAACTTTACCACCCAAGGCCGTTCGTTTCCGGGGCGGAGCTGCAGGTCTCCAAGTGGATGGTGCCCGGGGACGGATTTGAACCGTCACGCCCCTTTCGGGACCCGGGATTTTAAGTCCCGTGCGTCTGCCATTTCGCCACCCGGGCGAGGGACGCGTATGCAACGGATTGTACGCCACTTAGAGAGTTGCGAACGCTGTTGCGTTTGGCTCCTGCTCGGTGCTGGTGTCAGTTCTGGTGTCAGTTGGCCGCTTAAGGGAGCTGGTACTCTCGGTCAACCGCTCGACGGCTGCCAGCTTATGTGATGGTGCCAGATGCGCGTACCGGCAAGTCATGGAGATGGTCTTGTGGCCCATCAGTTCTTGAACCGTCCGGAGATCGACACCAGCCATCACCAAACGGCTCGCGAACGTGTGGCGCAGACAATGCCAGGTGAAGTCCTTCGCGCCGGCAGCTTGGACGGCCCGCCCGAACCACTGGCGCGGCCCTGAGAGCCTCGCGCCCTGGGGGCTCATGAATACTCTTCCCGTGCCGTCAGAACGCGTCCGTAGGTCCTGCAGCGCGTTCAACGCTGCGCTATTGAGCGGGACGTACCGGGTCTCGCCGTTCTTGGTGCGCGGGATCATCAGAAGCTTTCTCTCCAAGTCAACGCACTCCCAAGTCAGAGAATATTGCTCACTCCTGCGGAGCCCGGTGTTGAGCGCGACTTCCAATTCTTGCAGGTGGATGGAGTACTGCGACTCAATCACCTTGCGCAGCTTGGTTTCCTCCTCCGGCAGCAGCCAACGGATGCGGCCGTTGGACTCGCGCCGATGCCTCACAAGCCGGGCGGGATTCACCGCTACTTTCCCGTTCTGGATGCCCAGCCTATAGACCAGAGACAACAGCGCGCGGTATCGGTTGCACGTGGCTGGCTTCCAGTCCTCATGCGATGCAATCCACCGTTCGATATCCAAGGGAGAAAGCGCCTCCGCAGGCCGGTCATTAAAATCGGCCTTGAGCTTGGTCATACGGTAGGTGTCGTGCTTGTGGCTGAGCTTGTGTGCTCGCGAATGCTCGAGGGCGTCATCGGCAAGCACGGAGAAAGGAACTGCCTTCGCCCGCAGCTTCTCGGGTAGCTTCTTGCCCTGCAGAACCTCAGTCTTGCGCTTCCGATAAAGATCAACGGCATTGCCACGTGTGCCCGCCTTCTCGCGGCGCTTCTTGCCGGCCGCGTCGAAGTAACAGATCCACCAAACTTCTGAGCCAGGCACCCTCTCAAAGACACCCCTTA
Source organism: Terriglobales bacterium (assembly GCA_050746065.1). Classification (GTDB taxonomy): domain Bacteria; phylum Acidobacteriota; class Terriglobia; order Terriglobales; family Acidobacteriaceae; genus CAZXVY01. Next base: position 6,324 of record JBOGLL010000233.1, read on the forward strand.
GTTTCTTCATTTGCTCTCCTCTTTCCGACGCGGCCTACCGCCCAGTTTGCCGTTTTGCCTCGACGTCCTGGCCTTGCGGAGCGAACGGACAGTGCCTCTACAGGCGGGACAGAAGCACACGAGTTTCACGTTGTGAATGGGACATTTCATGACCTACAGCCATTTGAACCTAACACGCTAGGTTAGTCAAACCGAAACTAAATAGCTTCGATTCGCTTGCTAAGAACTGCGGGCCGGGGTCTCCGTGCAAACAACCAGCTCGAACCGCCTGTGAAAGGGGCCCACTTCCTCACGCGACGAAAGTTTCTCTTGACAACGGTGCACTTAAGCGCTAAGAAGAGCACTAGTTCGCATGGCGAGATTCATGTGAACTGACATTCAAAGCTCGCCCAGAGGACCAAGAGCGCCTTGAGCGCCTAGAGACCCCGTGGCAGACTCGGGGAGGCCCTTGTGGACGAAGATTTGAATACCCACCAGCAAGATCCCAAAATTGCCCTGTGTTTCCGTTCAGAGAAGTTACTTCTGTCCAAGCGTGAAGCGGCGCATCTCCTCTCGGTAAGTTCTCGTACCATTGACTACCTCATTGCACGCCAACAGCTGCCCATTCGCCGCATCGGGCGCCGAACACTCATACCTAAGCGAGCCTTGGAGCTATTCGCCCGCCGCGATCACCTGACCTGCACCGGAGGTGAACAGTGACCGCAACGAACGGCATTTCCTCAGCTGCTTTTGCCAGCCCCGACGGTGAGCGGTCTTTACTTGGGGCAATCCTCCTCGACAACGCTATCTACTGGCAGGCTAGGGCTCTGCGGCCAGACGATTTCTCCGTTGCGTCTCATCGTGAGGTGTTCGCGTGCATGGAAGCGCTGGCGAAGTGCAAATGCTCGATCAACATCATCACCTTGCCGGAGAAACTTGATGAGCAGCGAAAACTAGAGTCAATAGGCGGCAGATCCTTTCTGGCATCGTTAACTGAGGGAGTATCGCAACGAGAATCGATTGAGTATCTTGTCAGTCTCGTCAAATCGAAGGCAGGGATCCGCCGTGCCGTTTGCGAGATGGAGCAGGTCATAGAGGAGGCCGCCCAAACTGCAGACCCGGCGCTGATTGGGGACAAGCTCGCATCGATTGCCGCTGCTCTGCGGGTCCAAAGGAAACCAGTCGGCGTGCGGGCGAGTGAGATCCAAGTCAGGACCGTTGAGTGGCTGTGGCGAGGTCGCATCGCTCTGGGAAAGATCACCATGCTGGATGGAGATCCGGGCCTAGGAAAGAGTGCTGTTAGCCTCGATGTAGAGGCCCGTATTACTACGGGCAGTCCCCTCCCAGACGGCTCGCCGGCACCGAGCGGCGGCATCGTTGTGTTGTCCGCCGAGGATGGAGCTGCTGACACTATCTGCCCAAGACTAATAGCAGCTAGTGCCAATCTCGAACGTGTCCTCATCATCAATGAAGTGCCCTGCATTGATGGTGTAAGACCCCCACTTATTCCAGCCGACATTCATTACCTGGAGTCGGCGATTGGCAAGGTCGGGGCAAAGTTGCTGGTAATCGATCCGCTGGTCGCTTTTCTGAGTCCCCAAGTAAACAGCTGGCGCGACCAGGACATTCGCACCGCACTGACGCCGCTGGCTGCCATGGCTGAGCGCACTGCAGTTGCGGTACTGGCCATCCGCCACCTTAGCAAAGCCCCTCATTCCAACACCCTGTATCGCGGTGGTGGCTCAATTGGAATTATCGCAGCGGCGCGCTCCGGTCTCGTGATTGCCCCTGATCCCGACGATAGCGCCCTTCGAGTCTTGGCATCGACAAAGTCAAATCTCGGCCCCCCTCCACGAGCACTTCGGTATCGGGTTGAGTCTCTTGGTAACGCCTTACGTGTTGTGTGGAAGGGAGAGTCTGCGCACTCGGCGGCTTCGCTCTTTGCTCAAGCAGGAAACGAAGAGCGCAGGGAGTTGGGAGAGGCTACTGAGTTTCTCCGTAGCCTCCTTGCCAGAGGACGCGTACCCGCGCAAGAAGCGCTGCGCGGCGCTCAACATGTGGGAATCAGTAGGCGCACCTTACAGAGAGCAAAGTCCGTCCTCGGAGTTCAAACGGTCCGTGAGGGCTTCGGACGAGACGGCCACTGGCTGTGGAGACTACCTGAACAGCCTCCAAAGGAGGCCACTGCTGGTCCATTGGCGTCCAATACCGACGAGATGGCTTCCTATGCTGAACCCGCCGCCGAAATGATGCGTCAACTGGTCCCACCAGCATTGGTGGCCAATCAACCAGCCTTGGCCGCAAATAGCGTACCTCGCGGTAAGCAATGCCATGTCCACGGCGAAAATACGACCTGGTGGCAGCGACCAGACGGGGAATCGGTGTGCGCGCAATGCCATCCTGATCCGGCTGACAGGCTTCCCCTCCCTGAACCTTGCATCAAGGATGTCCCCCATGTCGCTTAAGGCATCCGAGGCGTCAAATACGCGCTGTCAAGCGGTAACGAAGGCCGGGACGCCTTGCACGGCAAAGGCAACCGCGGGCGGGTTGTGCTTCTTCCATGCCAATCCGGCTAAGGCGGCGGAACTGGGGCGGCTTGGCGGGCGGAAAAACAGACGTAACGTCGAGGAGGTGGAACCGGCCCCGCTGCAAGTACCCCAGAGCGCTGCCGACGTAAAGCTGATTCTGGCCGAGGTGATGGCTGGAATCAGGGCCCATCGCCTCGATCCCAAGGTGGGCACCGCGCTCGCCTATGTGGCGATGCCGTTGCTGAAGGCCATCGAGACTGCCGATCTGGAGCGGCGAATCGCAGAACTGGAGGACAGCCTTGCGCCTAAAGGAGCGAATCCAGAAGCTGGAGACGCTGGCGAGTCAATCTAAGAAAGCAGCCTGCAACTGTTTGATGGCGCTTTCGTGCCACACGCAAGAGGAGATGGATGCCGTCCTGGCCATTCCCTGCCCTGTGCACGGCCAACGCAGGTACAAGATCGCAATCTACTGCCCAAAACGCTTCCCGTTGCCCGAAGAATATCGCAACGTTTGTAAGTGCCCGCCGGACCCCTGGCGTGACTTCGTGGAAGGTAAGGGGCCAAGGCCGGAGCGCTAAGGCTTGTCCCAAACTGCAGGTCTTAGAATGGAGGCACGCTATGAAAGCAAAGCCAAGACCGGAGCTCGAACCCCGCGAGAAGGTGGCGGAGGGGATGAAGGAGGTCATCGATGTCTACTTGCGGACACCGGAGCAGTTGCGGGAGCAGGCGGTAACGGAGTTCGTGCGGACGCAAAGGAAAAAGCGCTTACAGTAGGCCGCGCGCTCTGAGGCGCGCGGGAAGGCCGGGCCTGGCCACCGCGTGCGGGCGGGATCTCTTCGAAGAATCGCTTCTCTACGGTAGCTATTCCCCGACATCCGCTGATCGGACCGCGCAGTTCCTGCTCGGCCGTCCCTCCATCCGGACCGCGCTGAAACGCAAGCAAGAGGCCGCGCTGGCCGTCATAGAACAGAGCAGCCGCGACATTTCTCAGGCGCTCCTCGCTGAGGGAATCACGCCCCAAGCAATCGCAAAGAAGCTAAAGGAGGTTCTGGATTGCCCTCCGCACCGGACGCGAGGGTGGGCTGATCACATCTCGGCCCTGAAGCTGGTAACCGAGCTGATGGGGTTCGCAGCCGAGAAGGACGAGCCTGCAAGGGACGCTCCTGAGATCAGCGAGGATGGGCTGTTCTATGTCTACCGACCCAAATGGCGATGATAGCCGAGAATCTGATGAACATTCTTTATTTGCCCACGCCCCTTTAAGCACCATTGTCCCTACATTCGCGGTGTCCTGGCTATAGCCTCTCTCACCTGCACAGGAAGCACCCTGCCTGAGCAGAGGTGCAGACCAATCATTGCCAAGGTGGCCACGAGTGGAACCAGGAGCCCAGTCTTGAGGCTTCCCCACTGGGCGGATTGAAATCCTACGAGCCAGGGCAAGGTTGCTCCGCCCAGTCCGCCCATGGCGAAGGCCGCTCCTCCGACTCGGGTTGCTAGGGAGCCATAGTGTTCCGAAAGGATGGAGACGGCGAAAGGAAACACAGGAGCCAGTCCGAAGCCGGCGAGGGCTGCGCCGGTGATCATAACGGGAAACGCATCTGTGATCAGAAGAACGGATACTCCCAGGGTCGCCATGACCAATCCCGCCAGGCCGTGCGCAGACTCGCTGAGGTGGCGCAGGACGGAGGGAGCTGCTGCACGGCCTAGAAGCAAAGCTCCCCAGAATGCAGACGGTGTCAGCATCCATCCGCTGCGAGGAGCATTGCCGAAGCGCTCTGCGTAGGAAGCGACCCAGCCTCCCAAAGCGTTCTCAGTGCCGACGTAGAGGAAGAACAGCGCACCGAGGAGCAGCGCAAGTTGACGTGTCCGAGGGCCATCCAACTTAGGCAGCGAACGCGCCTGCTTTATCCCTCGCTCCGCTAGGACGAAGGGTACGTATGCGATACCGATGGACGCAGCACCCAAGGCAAGCGAGAGTCCCAACAAGGGCGCGCGGAATTGGTCACGATCGAAAAAGAAGGACGCCAGCGCCGGCCAAGATATGGCTCCCACGCCCCATGCCAAGTTGAGTAGGTTCAGCGCAGCAGCACGCCGACCGGGATTGGCGCCGGCAATGAAAAGGTTCGCCGTCGGGATGGTGATGCCGAGGCCGATCCCATAGCCGAATACGGAGGCCAGCCCTAGACTCCAGCCGCCAATGGCGAGAGTACCCACTCCACCCGCCATCGTTGCCAGGCCGACAACCAGCGAGCGTTGGTATCCCCGACGCGGAACCAGAAAGCTGGAAAGGGCCACGCCGGCCATTGAACCAAGAAACTGCGCGGCAAACAGGTAGCCGGCCTGCGCATCGTTGAGGGACCACCTCGCCGTCAGCACAGGAAGGATTGGCCCCAGCAGAGTCGTCACCACACCAGTCAAGACAAAGGCTGCGTGAATGAGCCTAAGCGTCGGAGAAGAAGTTAAGACGGGCTGGTTCTCGGCTGTCGGACCCATGTTCATGCGCGGATCGAAACGCGTTGCACGCGTAGAGCTGGCTCCCCCTAGCCTGCCCGGTCTCGATCCCGGACCTCGCAGGTGGACTCGCGAATGATGAGCTCCGGCTCCACAGTGATGAGTTTCGGGTGGGAGCCGCGGCGCCTGGCAATGCGCTGCAGAATAGTCTCGGCCGCCAGTTCACCCATCTTGCGCAGTGGCTGCCGGACGGTGGTGAGGCCAGGGTTCTGGAAAGCTGCGCTTTGGATATCGTCGAAACCCACGACCGAAACATCTTCCGGTACACGCAAGCTCGCTTCCCGCAAGGCGCGGAAGGCGCCGATGGCGGCAACATCGTTAAAGGCAAAGAGTGCTGTAAAGGGTTGCCCTGTTTTCAGCAGTGTTCGCGTCGCACCATATCCCAATTCTGGTGAAGAGGAGTCGCCCTCGAGCTGAACTAGCAGCTTCGGATCGACTGCCAACCCGAGCTTCCCCGCTGCCTCGCGGATGGCGTGCCAACGGACTTCGGTATCGGAGCTAAAAGTCTGTCCTTTGATGAAAGCGATCTTGCGGTGTCCGCGCTGAAACAAGTGCTCCAGCGCCAGGCAGGCTGCGCGCTGGTGATGCAGCACGATGTTGGTAACGCCGCGCACCCGGCGGTGCCCGGAAACCGCCACGACCGGGATCGGCAGGCTCTCATGGCAGGGGGTATCGACGGCGATCAGTCCTTCGACTGCACGGTCGAGGAGCAGCCTGGGATACTCGTCGATCAAGTCGGACCGGTGCCGATGACTCACTACGAAATAGAAGTACCCCTCCTTGAGGAGGTAGTCCTCGATGCCACCCATCACCAACGCTGCATAGCCCTCGCTGACTTCAGGGACAACGACGCCGATGGTGAACGTGCGCTGTTTGCGCAGGGAGCGAGCGTAAAAGTTCGGCCGATAATCCAACTCGCGGGCGGCCGCTAGAATGCGCTCCTTGGTGGGCTGGGGAATGCTGGCGGCTGCGGGCGAGCGGTTGATCACGACCGAAACCGTTCCCGGAGACAGGTTGAGATGATCGGCCAGAGCCTTAAGGCTGACAGGCGGAGCGGAGGAACCGGCCCGTGGCGCAGCCTGATTCGGCCTGTCCCGGCGTGCGGACATGCGGCGTAGTCTGGCACAGGGACCGGCACCGGGCAAGCTCAATCGCGGAAAAAAAGTTGCTTGACAGGCAGCAGGCGCGATGCTATAAGGCTCCAGAAAATCGATTTTGTTGGCGTCCTGTAACCCTTCCCCATGTCGGCCGCTTCGCATCCCGGCCGCAGTTCCCTCACAAGCCCAAGCCTTATTTGCCGGAGGTCAGCCATGTTCCGCCGAGTGTTCACAAATTCACTTCTGCGCTTTGCAGTTCTGTTGCTGCTGTCTCTAGTTGTGATCCCATCTGCCCACGCCCAGTTCCGCGCTGCCTTGCAGGGCACGATCCAGGACTCCACAGGCGCCGTCATCTCGGGTGCAACGGTCACGGTCAAGCACCAGGAGACCGGAACGACAGCATCTACTGTGAGCGGGGATTCCGGCTTTTACCGCGTCCCCTCCCTGGCGCCGGGCAAGTACACGGTGACGGTAGAAGCGGGAAACTTCAAGAAGAGCGAAACCATGGACGTCGAGGTGAGCGCAGAGTCCGTGCGCGGCCTAGACGTCAAGCTCGAGCCCGGCGCCGTCGCCGAATCCATCACGGTCACGGAAGAAGTGGCCGGCGTACAGACCGAGAACGCCAACATCTCCAAGAACCTGGGTACGCTGGAACTGCAGCGTCTGCCCCAACTGGGGCGCGATCCCTATGAGCTCTTGCGCCTGGCGCCCGGTGTCTTTGGCGATGGCGCGCGCAACGGTCTGGGGGCCTCGGTGAGCCTGCCGAACGCCACCGGACCGGGGGGCTCAAATTCGGCGATCTTCCAGACGGAAAACCTGGTCCAGGTTAGCGCCAACGGGCAGCGGCTTTCCGCCAACAACATCCAGATTGACGGGGTCAGCGTCAACAGCTTGACATGGGGAGGCGCCGCGGTCGTGACCCCCAATCAGGAATCGGTGCAGGAAATCAAGGTTGCCTCCAGCAGCTACTCGGCAGAAGACGGGCGCAATTCAGGAGCACAGGTAAACGTGGTGTCAAGGACCGGCACCAACGAGTTTCACGGTAGCGCCTTTATTAAGGTCAACGATCCCGGACTGAACGCCTATAACAAGTTCTTCGGCCGGACTGAATCTCCCTCGACGCTGGTTTGTGAAGCAGGTACGCTGAACGAATTTCAACTCGACAGCCCCGGTGATCGCTGCCCGGAGCGGGTAAACCAACATCTCCGCCAGTTTGGGGGCAGCTTCGGCGGACCCATTGTGAAGGAAAAGCTGTTCTTCTTCTTCTCTTATGAGGGCTTCCGCCGGAACGCCACTGATTTCCCGGTGCGCTATGTAGAAACGGACCAATATCTCCAAGACGTGATCGCCAACCGGCCGGGCAGCGTGACGGCCACTGTGTTCAGCGCTGCGGGCATTGAACCGCGGATTGCGTCCGAACTAACGCCCACTTGCGCTGATGTCTTTGTTCCTTGCGCCGTGGTTCCGGGTGGCCTGGATCTCGGGTCCCTGATCGGCGCGACCGGCACCTATAACTTATTGGGGGTTCCAGAAGGCAGCGGCCTGGACGGCATCCCGGATATTCGCCGCGTGCAATTGACAGTTCCGTCGCGCTTCGAGGGTGACCAGTTCAATGGCCGCGTGGACTGGAGCCGGGGCAGCGACCGTATTGCGGGCAGCCTCTACTACACGCGATCCGACAGTTTCTCGGCTGACGCTGCTGGAGGAGCGCGACCCATAGCGGACCTGTCGTCCCTGCGCCACAACTGGTCAGCGACTGGAAACTGGATTCGCACCCTGAGTTCTACCTTGCTCAATGAGGCGCGGTTCAATTTCACCCGCTGGTCATTCAACGAAGTCGAGTCCAACCCCGACGTCAACTTTGGCATTCCGCGCATCGAGGTCGAAGGGATGCTGACCAGCGGCGATCGTATCCGCTTCGGCGCACCGCGCTCCGAGGGCACGCCCGGCATCTTTGCGGAAACCCAGTACGAGCTCCGCGACACCGTTAGCAAGGTGTGGCACAGTCACGCCTTCAAGTTCGGATTCGAGCATCGCTGGGAACAGGCCGACAACAACCTGCTCGGCGGATCCCGCCCTTTGAATTCGTTCGTTCGCCTGTGGAACCTGGCCAACGATACTCCGATCTTCATCGCCATCAACGCCGATCCCCGCACGGGCTCTTCGGCCGACGCCGACGCGCAGCGCAACTTCCGCAACCGCAACATCTCCTGGTTCGTCCAGGATGACTGGAAGATCCGTCCTAACCTGACCCTGAACCTGGGCCTGCGCTGGGAGTACTTCGGGCCCCTGCGCGAGGCCAACGGCATGATGAGCAAGCTGGTCCTCGGGCCCATCGGACTTCCCGATTCGCAGATCGTGGTGACCGACACTCTCTACAACCCCGACCGCAACAACTTCGCGCCACGCATCGGTTTTGCCTGGAGTCCAACGCAGTTCGCCAGCAACAACCTGGTGGTGCGGGGCGGCTTCGGCGTCAACTACAACCGCATCCCGCGGGCGCTGTTCGATAACACTCGCGGCAACCCTCCTTTCTTCGGACGTTTCAACATCTGCTGCGGGACAGACGCCAGCGAGTTCGGACTGCCCTACGGCGGCGGCCTGATTACCTACAACCTGGGTTCCAGCACTGCGCCCAACAGCTATCCGGACAATCCCCTGCTTTCCATCTGTTTCGATGACGCCGGCCTACCCATCCCGGGATGCTCCGCCTTCCCCTTCCCCAACGTGCCCCCGGAGGTGGAAATCTATAGCGCCTTTGACGACAGCCCCAATGCCTACGTGTACGTTTATTCCCTGGAAACCGAGATGACGTTTCCAGCGAATTTGCAGGTGACCCTGGGCTACCAGGGAAGCAGCAGTCACAAGCTCCTCCGCTTGGTGAACCAGAACTTTGTCCGCACCCCGGAAAACCCGTTGTTTTTTGCCACGTTTTTCCCCACACCCGACGTGAATGCCAACTTCAACGCCATGAACGTGCGTGTGCTGCGCCGCTTTGC